>NZ_JASCPT010000035.1:0-44759 GCF_029959775.1 Pseudomonas sp. PS01270
GCTCGCGAAAGCGGTAGAACAGATAGCAGTTATGATGACTGGTACACCGCCTTCGCGAGCAGGCTCGCTCCCACATTCTGATCTTCACCGGTTTCAGGATTTGTGTTCATTTCCGGGCTAGCATTGGCCCATGCCTTCATCACCGTTGTTCGTTTCGGATTGCCCGCCCATGACTGCCCATCGAATTGGTTTCCTGATTTGGCCCAGCACTAAAGCGTTGACGCTGGCGCTGGCGGAGGAGGCCTTGCGTGTTGCGCAGCGGGTGCACCCGGACGTGGTTTACGAACTGTCGTTCTTGCAGGCCGAGCCGCAGAGCGAAGGGGCCTGGCAATTGCCCGGCGAACCCTGGGCCGGCAAGCTCGAGAATTTCCAGAAACTGTTCCTGCTCGCCGACGAGCCACCGACCACGCTCGCGCCGGCGCTGAGCAGTGCGCTCAAGCAACTGGTGCGTGCCGGTTGCGTGATCGGTGGTCTGTCGGCCGGTGTCTATCCGCTGGCGCAGCTCGGTTTGCTCGACGGTTATCGCGCCGCCGTGCACTGGCGCTGGCAGGACGATTTCGCTGAGCGCTTCCCGAAAGTCATCGCCACCAGCCATCTGTTCGACTGGGACCGCGATCGCCTGACTGCTTGCGGTGGCATGTCGGTGCTCGACCTGTTGCTGGCGGTGCTGGCCCGCGATCACGGTGCGGAACTGGCCGGTGCGGTGTCGGAAGAACTGGTGGTCGAGCGCATCCGCGAGGGCGGTGAGCGTCAGCGCATTCCGTTGCAGAATCGCCTCGGCTCCAGCCATCCGAAGCTCACCCAGGCGGTGTTGCTGATGGAAGCCAACATCGAAGAGCCGCTGACCACCGACGAAATCGCCCAGCATGTGTGCGTGTCCCGTCGGCAACTGGAGCGGATCTTCAAGCAATACCTCAACCGCGTGCCCAGCCAGTACTACCTGGAATTGCGCCTGAACAAGGCCCGGCAGATGTTGATGCAGACCAGCAAGTCGATCATCCAGATCGGCCTCTCGTGTGGCTTCTCCTCGGGGCCGCATTTCTCCAGCGCCTATCGCAATTTCTTCGGTGCCACGCCGCGCGAAGATCGCAACCAGCGACGCAGCAGCAGCCCTTTCGAATTGTCGTCAGTGCCGCCGGAGCGTGGCTGAGCGCGGATCGACCCTCAATCGGTTTCGATGCCGCCGGAGAAGTCATGGAAATCCTCAATCGTCTGATACGCGGTGTCGTTGCTCGACTGCTGCTCCAGCAGGCGCAATTGATACGCCGCCTCATACCGCTGCAGGCGCTGCAAACTTTCGGCAGTCAGCGGGTTGTCGCTGAAGTCGTATTCGGTCAGCACGTCGCCGGGCTGTAAAGAAAACTCGCCCGGCAACTCGGTGATCGCGTTCCCGGACAAGTCCGCGTACCTCAATCGAGGCAGTTCGAACAGACCGTCGGGCACCTTGCTCAAGGCGCAATTGCCCAGACGCACATCGGTCATCTGCGGGAAATGACTCAGATCCGGAGTAATGTTGAGCGGATTGTCGCTCAGGTCCACGGATCTCAGGTTTCTCAGCGTTCTGAAGGCTTCTGCGGTCTGCGCAGTCAGCGTGATTTCACAGCCAGGCAGATACAGGCTGTGCAATCTGTCCATTCCGAAGATTCTGGGGGGAACCTCGCGCAACGGATATTTGCGGATGGTGATGCTTTTGAGTTTGGGAAAAAGCGCCAACAATTGATCGACCCTGGGCGGGGCGGACGCTCCGCTTGTCAGTCGCAACTCTTCGATATGGTCGAAGCTTGCGGCCAGCGCCGGCAGCTCGCCGGTGAACGAAATGTCGCAGGTAACTCTTGGGTCCATGATGTACGTGGGCGCCCGGCGCAGGTCGGTTTCCAGATCTCGCCTGAAATGTTGGCGATTGAGTTTCTCCCTGGCTGCCGCGTCGTTCGCCAGTGGCATCTGCGTGTCAGGATCGTTGGGGATCTCGTTTGCCCAGCTATCCAGGCGTTCGAGCAGGCTCGTGAGGCCGGTTTTGCGGCGCATCAGCTCAAGGCGTCCATCGGCCAGCGTACCCGCCAGCTTGTAGACCAGATCGTTGGCATCGAAGCCGGACAGCGACGGGTAAAGGCTTTGCGCCAGATCGATGTCGTCCTGTTGGACCCAGACACCGAAATTGTCGGCTTTGGCCTGGAAAGCGGCTTTGACACGTTCTCTGGAAGCAACCGACAACGGGTTGGCGCCCAGTTCAACGCCGCGACCGGAATAACGCGTCAGCTCCGTCGGCACTTCGATGATGTTGTTGTCGCTCAGCAACGCAACTTCCAGCTGCGGCAGCTGTTCCAGGCCGGCAGGAACGCTATCGATTCCGGTGCTGGTCAGATCGATGAACGTCAGGTTCTGCAGTGCCGACGCATCGGGCGTGACCTGCAGCGGATTGCTATACAAGTCCAGAGATTTCAAGCGGGTCAGCGTGGACAAGACCGCTTGTCCGGCAGGATCCAGTGTGATCTGGCACTTGCTCAGCATCAGCGTTTCCAGCGACGGCAGGCTTTGCAGCGCTTGAGGCATCTGGCCCAGGGAAAAATCCTGCAGTTCCAGGCCCTGCAATCCGCTGAAGCTTGTGAGAAAACCGTCGGAAACCTTCAGTGCCGGATTGCCCTGCAGATTGAGATGGGTGATGTGACTGAAGTCGGTGGCCAATTGCGGTAACTCACCGGTAAATGCCGCATTGGCATTGAAGGTGTTGAACCGTAGTGCTGAATTGTCGGTGCGCCTGCCGCGCCACAGTTGTTCGAGGCTTTCGCTGAATTTTTGTCTCTCGGCGAGTTCTGCGGCTTTTTCCTGCGCAGTCCATGGCCGTTCTGTCGATGGATTGTTGACTGGCAGACGCTCACTCCATGCGTTGAGATCACCAATCATGCGGGCGATTTCGCCCTCCCATCTGATCAGTTGCGCCGTGCCGGTCTGTAATGTCCCGGGCAGGCGATAAATCATGTTGATCGCAGCGTTTTCCCCAAGGCGTGGGAACAGTCTCTGCGCCATGGCAATGTCAGCCGATGGCGGCTTGATGCGGAAGTTGCGCCCGTGTGCCGCGTAGTAGAACTTGACGCGCTCGCGGGCATTTATCGACAGAGGGTTGTCGTTCAGATATATGCCGTCGGCCTTATCGGGCTTCAGGCTGAAGATAGCGTCCGGCAGCTCGGTAATCTGGTTATTGGCAAGCGAGAGCTCTCGCAGCAGCGGATGCTCGGCGATGCCCTTCGGCACGCTGGTCAGATCGGTATGGCCAAGTAAAAAGTTGGTTACCCTGGGCAGGGTTGTCAGATCGGGCGCGTTTGACAGTGGGTTGTGGCTCAGATCGAGCAGCCGCAACTCGGACAGAGTGCCGAGTACTTGCTGTCCGGCAGGTGTCAGTGTCAGCGCGCAGTCATTCAGTTTGAGCTCTTTGAGATACTGCAGGCGGCCGACGAATGAGGGGATGTCATAGAGCGTGAAGGCTTTTAATTTCAGCGTCTGAAGATTCGGGAACAAGGCAGCGAACGGCTCCAGTCCGGCGGTCGTCACGTTGCCGGTGAGCTTGAGGCTGGTCACGTGATCGAAGTTGACACTCAGGCGCGGCATTTCGCCGAGGAACTTCAGGTCTGCCGCAAACAATGCGCTGCGCTTGCCGCTTCCCATCGATCTTTCGCTCCAGAAATCCTCCAGCAATTGCTTGAAGTCCGAGCGTGCGGATCGTTGCGCCAGATGCTCGCTTACGCTCAAGGCCTGGCCTGTGACCGGGTGCGCGGACGGAATTGCCGAGGCCCAGCGGGTCAGGTCATCGCGCATCTGTTGCTGCTCCGCTTTCCAGCCAAGGAGCTGTTTGCGGCTGTCGCCCAGATTGCCGGGCAAGTCGTAGATCATCTCGCTGGCCTCCTGCTTGTTCAAACCGGGAAACAGCTGCCGGGCGAGGCTGACATCCTGCTCAGGCGCCAGGACGTCAAAGTCGTTTCGATGGATGCGGAAGTAGTTTTTGATCTGATCGCGCGTTGCTGCCGATAGCGGATTGTCGGCAAGGTCAATGCCGTCGCTGCGCTCGGCGGGGAGGTCGAACAGCGCCTCCGGCAATTGCGTGATGCGGTTGCCCGAGAGGGCTGCGATTCGTAACCCCGGATGGCTGCTCAGTCCTTCGGGAACGACGGTCAACCCGCAGTTGGACAGGTCGAGATGGAACAATTCCGGCAACAGGTTCAGGTCGGGGAACGTTCCCAGCGGATTGTTGCTCAGGTCCAGCGTATCCAGGGCGGTGAGTGACAGCAGCGCAGCCTGGTTTTCCGGGGTCATGACCACGCCACAATTCTTCAGCTCCAGATCGGTCAGCCGAGGCAGTTTTGCTTCGCCAAGCGCCAGCGGTTCCAGTTCGAAGCCGCTCATTTTCAGCTTGGCAAGGTTGGGCAAGCACTCCACGAAGCGCAGGGCGGCGGTGACATTGGCGTTGCCAACGAGGTTCAACCGGGTAACGCGCTCCAGACCGGTGCTGAGTATCGGCATATCGCCACTGAAGGCCGCCGTTGCCCTGAGTTCTTCAAGGCGCGGGTACGTGGGCGGGCTGCGCCAGAATTGTTCGATCTGTTGCGCAAAGTCTCGCCTGGCATCCAGTTCGCGGGTCTGCGTCTCGAGCGGCAGACGTTCTCCCGATTCGGAGGCAGTCACGGCGGCCTGGTTGATCCATTGGCTGAGTTCGAGATTCAGAACGCCGAGCTCATTTTCCCAGCGTGACAACTGTGCACCGCACTCGGCCAATGGCCCGGGCAATCGGTACAAAACCCGTGTCGCGCCTTCGGTGTCAAGGGAAGGGAACAAGGCGATGGTGCGCTGCAGATCCTCCTGCACAGGCCGGACCCCGAAGTGCTTGCCGGTGTGCTCGTAAAACACTTTGACCCGTTCCCGAGAGGCTGCGGTCAACGGGTTGTCTGCAAAGGTGTAACCATCGCAGAGGGAGCTGGCCAGGTTGAAGAACTTTTCCGGTATCCGCGTAATGCGGTTGCGATCGAATTGCGCCGAGATCAATCGCGGATGATCCAGCAGATCGTCGGGCACCGTATGAATGCCGGTGTCGGACAGATTGACGTAGCGCAACGAAGGCATCGCGTGCAGGTCCGGCGGCAAGCCCAGCGCATTGCCTTGCAGATCGAGCAGGGTAAGTTGTGGCAAGGAAGCCAGCACCGACTCTGTGACCGTTGTCAGGCTCACTCGGCAATCGCGTAAACGCAGTTCGCGCAGCGAGGGCATTGAAGTCAGTGCTTGCGGCAGGCTGGGCAGATTGAGGTTGCGCGCATCAATATTCTGCAACTGACTGAAGGACTGCAGAAAGCTGTCGACAGATGTGGTCATCGGGCTGCCATCAATGGCGAGCGAAGTGATATGGCTGAAGTCTGCTGACAACACCGGCAATTCGCCCATGACCGCCGGTGTAAGGCGCAAGGCGTATCCGGCGGCGAAGCCCTGTTGATTGATACCCGTGACGTGCTCCCGCCTCCAGGCTTTGAGCAATTGCTCCCTGAGCAGCCTGCGATTCTGGAGTTCGGCGCGCTTCTCCAGCGGCGTCAGCGCCGTGCCGGTTTCGGGATGCAAGGCGGGCGGATTGTTGGCCCAGACATGCAGCTCGTTCTGCAATTGCAAGTAGTCATTTTGCAAGCGAAGCATCTCTGCGCGCGGGCCTGCTGGACTCCTGCGCATGCTTTCGGCGAGAAAGCGCATCTCATGATTGGACATGCGTGGATAGAGCACGCGGATGTCTTCTTCGAGGGTGTGCGGCTGGTAAGCGGGACGCGGCGGACGCGGAGCATGGGCGTAACCGTCGGTACCGAGCAGGCGCAGGGTGTCGACAGTCGGCGCTCGGGACGGCGTATCGGCAATCACCTGACGCCACTCGTGGCGCTCGAGCGTACGTTGACGAATGGCCGCCTTCAGCGCCTGACTCTGACCAATGCGCAGGTCCAGGCTCTGGCGCTCGCTGTCGGGCAATGCGTACAACAGGCTGGAATAGAAATCAGTGAATGAGTGCAGCTGCTGCCCGCGATCGTCATAAGGTTGATATTGGCCATCGTCGCGGCGAACCAGCACCTTGTGTGCAGGGGCATCGTCACGGCCGATGGTGTCCAGTAATGTGCCCTCGTAGCGCCCGTCACGGATCTCGATGCGCACATCACCACTCCAGCCCGGCAACAATTTGAGGCTGTGCAGCGCCAGAGAGTCAGAGTCGGGGTTGCTCACCGAGGCCAGCTCAAGGCCCTCATATGCGCGGGCAACGCGCACCTCGTCACTGGCCATCTGCATGAGCGTCTGTTGGCGCGGGGGCAACTGTCCTTCGCTGATCTGCAGCAGTTCGCTGCCGGTCGCGGTATCGAGCAGTTCGCGGGTAATGCTGGCCGGCAATTGTGGAGGGTGAGTCTTGAGTCGTGCCGCCAGCGGGTCGTCGAGGTGCTGAAGGGTTTGATAGCGCGACTCGAACAGCGCGCTTGTGTTGCGTCTGGCGAGGTCAGCCACTTGCTTGCGCAGGTTCTGGCTGCGGACCTCGATGGACGGCGTCGGTCCTGCGAAGGGCTCGTCCAGCAAGGCTTTGATCTGCGTCTCGTCGAGGGTTTGGAGCAGGGTTTTGAGCACGTCGCCACCGATCAGTTCGCCCTGGCGCAGTTCGGTCACGGGCAGGGTTGTGTCGGCAGACGATTGCCACAGTTGCTGGCCTTGGCGATCAAGCAGACGCAGGCATTTGTCGCCTGGCCAGCGACCGTATTCGCTGAGCACCTGCAGTTGCATGGCCGGGTCGGCGCGCAAAAAAACTTCGGCGTCATCGCTGTCGAGCTGGTCGATGAAGCGTTGCAACTGCTGATCAAGCTTGAAGCGCTGGATACTGTCGGCCAGCAGCGGCGGGACCTTTTCCTGCTCGACATGCATTTTGCGCAGCGCGTCTTCGCTGGTTCCGCTGATCTGCAGGACGGTTTCGCGCTCGCTCGCGGACAAGCTCTCGACCGCAGGGCCGATACGGCGCAGCGCGGTTGCGCCATCCCACTCCAGCGGTTGCTCGAGTTCAGTGTGCCAGGCACCTTCGCCGTTGTGGCGCAGCACCGGCTGGTATGCGTCGGGGCGACTCGGATGTTCGATGCGGTACTGCCCTGGCACCTGACTTTCCGTGACTGCAAAGTGCGCGTCCTCCAGGGGCAGCAGGCGCTTGTCTTCATGGGTATGCAGACCCAGCGCATCGGGTTGCGAATCGGCAGTCGGGCGCTGCGGATGTTTGTAGCGTTCGAGATCCGGTTGCCAATAGCGGGTGTCACCATTGGCCAGTTGTACCGGTTTGAAGCGGTCGATGAACGCTACGATTTCCTTGGGCAATACCTTGCGAAACTCGGCCGCGCCAATCGCACCGCCGACGGCGAACATGCCCAGCTGGATCATCGATTCCACGGTGCCCATCAGGTGTTCGACCGCTTCGGTCGTGCGTCCCTGCGCCCACTCGACAATGCCTTCGAATACTTCATCGAGCATCTGATAGGCCATGTACGCCATCATCGCTTCACCGAGCACCGGCACGAAGGGCGCGACGATCATCGCGGCGGTCTGGGCGATGGAAGAGAGGATGTTGACCAGCGAATCCCAGAATGCCCAGCGCGCCCTTTGATCAACCAGGGCAGTCGGTACGGCAATGGTTCGGGCGTCATTGAAAATCTTGTTCAGCTTTGCCTGGTACAGGTGTTGCCAGACATCGTCGTAAAACGGCGTCAGCGCAGTCTGCAGATCGGGCCGCTCCACCGGGGCTTCGCGCCACGCCGGCAGCGGGTCGCCGGGTTCGTGTGGATGCCAGCGGATTTCACTCAGCCGGCTGTTGAGAGTGCTGAAGAAGAAACCGCGCTGGTCGTGGTTGACGAAGCGGCTGAAGAATTGCTGATAGTCCCTGGAGCGCAACTGGCGCGTCAGTTCCACAACCATTTCCAACGGCGAGGCGTACTCCTTGAACGGATGTTCGGGGTCATCCGGGACGTAGGCGACGACGCGCGCGGCATTGCGCGTCATGTACAGGTCCGGGGCGAATACCACGATGCCGGTCAGCGGTGCGCAAAGCATCGTCATGTCATGACACAGCAGCGGCGCGCCATGCACATGCAGGCCTTTCACGCCGTCGAGCATGGCCTCGATCGTGCGTAACGCGTTTTCCGAGACATCGCGGTTCATCCGCGCCCATTGCAGGGCAGACTTCATCGCGGCCTTCTGGCTGGCGTCGATTTTGCCGCGCAAGACCGACGCGACCATCGGATCGGAATAGCCCAGATTGTCTTCCAGACTGGCTTTGTATTTCGCGCCGATATCCAGTCGACGGCACAGTTTTGTGAAAGCGGAAATGCTCAGTTTCGCCTTGATCTCGGGCAGGGTTTCAAACTGTCCTGTGGCCGAGGGGGCGCTGGTGAATGTCGACTCGGCTTCGAAGGCGTTGTCTTCGGTTTCCCTGTCTTCGAAGTTATGCAGTGCAGCCTCGAGCAGTGACACGGACCAGGCGCGGGCGCCGGTGCGGATCGGAAACCACGGGGTGGTGGCGGGAATGTACAGGCGCACGTAGGTGTTTCTGACATCCAGCTCCAGATCGAAGCAGCGTTTCAGCTCGGCCTTGAGCAGGGGCTCGGCGAAAGCCGCAGCGTCCTGCAAGTGTTCCAGGCTTTTATCGACCCGGCTCTGGGCGCTGATATGCGCCGCCCCAAGGCTTTTCATCAGCGCGTGCTGTTCGGCTGGCGCGTTCTTGAGCGCGGCCGGCTGTTGCGGGAGGCTGCTTTTCAGTGCTTCTCGCCGAGTGGCTGAGGTGTCGCCCAACCAGGCCGGAATCGCGTTTTTCAGTGGTTGATAATGCTCGTCCGCATGGTGCGCGTCAGTTGCGTCATCCGGGCTTGCTGATGGGGGTGCTTCAGACAAATGCATGGCCATTCCTTGGCGTTGGGAAGAACCCTCAGCAAATCAGCAGCAAGCGCCCCCCGTGCGGTAGATATTTATGTCTCTGCCGTGGGGGCTGACTTGGTATCCTGCGCGGCCTGCCGCAAATCGGCCGCGCCCGGTAAACTGCGCCTTTGCGACGCTATATGTCGCATTGCCGTAAACCCGGGAAAATCCGGGGTTTGCGCTATAAGAAGTTGTCGCTTGGCGACAAGGCCGGGCACCCAACTGTCCTTACAATCCCCTCATCGCTCGCCAGTTCCAGGCGGGTGTTCCTCTTCAGGAGACTCCGATGTCCGTTGAGCACGCTGCGGTACAACGCGCCGATTTCGACCAGGTAATGGTTCCCAACTACGCGCCTGCCGCTTTCATTCCGGTGCGTGGCGCCGGTTCCCGGGTCTGGGATCAGGCCGGCCGCGAGCTGATCGACTTCGCCGGCGGGATTGCCGTTAACGTATTGGGCCACGCGCATCCGGCGCTGGTCGGTGCGTTGACCGAACAGGCGAACAAGCTGTGGCACGTGTCCAACGTGTTCACCAACGAACCGGCCCTGCGTCTGGCGCACAAGCTGATCGACGCCACGTTTGCCGAGCGCGTGTTCTTCTGCAACTCCGGCGCCGAAGCCAACGAGGCCGCATTCAAGCTGGCCCGTCGCGTCGCATTCGACCGTTTCGGCACCGAGAAATACGAAATCATCGCCGCGCTGAATAGCTTCCACGGCCGTACCCTGTTCACCGTCAACGTCGGTGGCCAGTCGAAGTACTCCGACGGTTTCGGTCCGAAAATCACTGGCATCACCCACGTTCCCTACAACGATCTGGCGGCGCTGAAAGCCGCGGTGTCCGAGAAGACCTGCGCGGTCGTGCTCGAGCCGATCCAGGGCGAGGGCGGCGTACTGCCGGCCGAGCTGGCTTATCTGCAAGGTGCCCGCGAACTGTGCGACGCGAACAACGCGCTGCTGGTGTTCGACGAAGTGCAGACCGGCATGGGCCGCAGCGGCAAGCTGTTCGCCTACCAGCATTACGGCGTGACCCCGGACATCCTCACCAGCGCCAAGAGCCTGGGCGGCGGTTTCCCGATCGCGGCGATGATGACCACCGAAGCGCTGGCCAAACATCTGGTCGTCGGCACCCACGGCACCACCTACGGCGGCAACCCGCTGGCCTGCGCCGTCGCCGAAGCGGTGATCGACGTGGTCAACACTCCTGAAGTGTTGAACGGCGTGAACGCCAAGCACGACAAGTTCAAGACTCGCCTGCAACAGATCGGCGAGAAATACGGCCTGTTCACTCAGGTGCGTGGTCTCGGTTTGCTGATCGGTTGCGTGCTGAGCGACGCCTGGAAAGGCAAGGCCAAGGACATCTTCAACGCCGCCGAACAGGAAGGCCTGATGATTCTCCAGGCAGGTCCGGACGTGATCCGTTTCGCCCCGAGCCTGGTGGTGGAAGACGCCGATATCGACGCCGGTCTCGACCGCTTCGAACGTGCCGCAGCGAAGTTGACGCAAGCCTGATGGACCTTTCGGCGCCTGGAGTTTTTCCGGCGCCGAACCAATTTTTGATACCGGGCACATTCGCCTGTTGGATTGAACCTGTGGTGAGGGGATTTATCCCCGATGGGCTGCGCAGCGGCCCTGGATTTTTGGGGGTGCTTCGCCCCCCAGCGGGGATAAATCCCCTCGCCACAAGTCCCATTCCTGCATCGATCTTTATGTGGGCCCGGTTTTTTCTGTGAATATTGAAGAGAAAGGAGTGACACCATGCTGGTGATGCGCCCCGCGCAAATGGCTGATCTGGGCGAGGTACAGCGTCTGGCTGCGGACAGCCCGATTGGTGTCACTTCCTTGCCGGATGACGTGGAACGTCTGAGCGACAAGATTGCCGCGAGCGAAGCTTCGTTTGCCGCCGAAGTGAGCTTCAACGGTGAAGAGAGTTACTTCTTTGTCCTCGAAGACTCGAGCACCGGCAAACTGGTCGGCTGCTCGGCCATTGTCGCTTCCGCCGGTTATTCGGAGCCGTTCTACAGCTTCCGCAACGAGACTTTCGTCCACGCCTCCCGCGAGCTGAAGATCCACAACAAGATCCACGTGCTCTCGCAGTGCCACGACCTGACCGGCAACAGCCTGCTGACCAGTTTCTATGTGCAGCGCGAGCTGGTCGGATCGCCGTGGGCCGAGCTCAATTCCCGTGGCCGTCTGCTGTTCGTCGCCAGCCACCCGGAGCGTTTTGCCGACTCGGTGGTGACCGAGATCGTCGGTTACAGCGACGAGAATGGCGACTCGCCGTTCTGGGATGCGATCGGGCGTAACTTCTTCGACCTCAACTACGCCGAGGCCGAGCGCCTGTGCGGGCTGAAAAGCCGCACCTTCCTCGCCGAGCTGATGCCGCATTACCCGATCTACGTGCCGCTTCTTCCGGACTCAGCCCAAGAGGCGATGGGCCAGGTGCACCCACGTGCGCAGATCACTTTCGACATCCTGATGCGCGAAGGCTTCGAGACTGATCACTACATCGACATCTTCGACGGCGGCCCGACCCTGCATGCGCGGGTTTCCGGGATCCGTTCGATCGCCCAGAGCCGCGTGGTGCCGGTGAAGATCGGCGAACCGGTCAAAGGCGCCGGGCGTCAGTACCTGGTGGCCAACGCACAGTTGCAGGATTACCGCGCGGTGTTGCTGGAGCTGGATTACGCGCCGGGCAAACCGGTGACGCTGGATATGGAAGCAGCCGAAGCCCTGGGCGTCGGTGAAGGTGCCAGCGTGCGCCTGGTGGCGGTTTAACGCCTTAGCGAGTTTCACGGGTGGCGCGAGCGGCCCGTTTGAGGAGATAGCATGATTGTTCGTCCCGTACGCAGCAGCGATTTATCCGCGCTGATCGACCTGGCCCGCAGCACCGGCACCGGCCTGACTACCTTGCCGGCCAACGAAGAGCGCCTGACCCACCGGGTCGGCTGGGCCGAGAAGACCTTTCGCGGCGAAGCCGGGCGTGGCGATGCCGACTATCTGTTCGTGCTCGAAGACGATGACGGCCGCGTGGTGGGGATTTCCGCCATCGCCGGTGCGGTCGGCCTGCGTGAGCCCTGGTACAACTTCCGCGTCGGTCTGACGGTCAGCGCTTCGCAAGAGCTGAACATCTACCGCGAAATCCCGACGCTGTTTCTGGCCAACGACCTGACCGGCAATTCCGAGCTGTGCTCGCTGTTCCTGCACGCCGATTACCGCAACGGCCTCAACGGCCGGATGCTGTCCAAGGCGCGCATGCTGTTCATCGCTGAGTTCCCGGAGCTGTTCGGTAACAAGATCATCGCCGAAATGCGTGGCGTGTCCGATGACGCCGGGCGCTCGCCGTTCTGGGAAAGCCTCGGCCGCCATTTCTTCAAGATGGAATTCAGCCAGGCCGATTACCTGACCGGCGTCGGCAACAAGGCGTTCATCGCCGAACTGATGCCGAAATTCCCGCTGTACACCTGCTTCCTTTCGCCGGACGCGCGCAACGTCATCGGCCAGGTGCACCCGGATACCGAGCCGGCACTGGCCATGCTCAAGAGCGAAGGTTTCAGCTATCAGGGTTACGTCGACATCTTCGACGCCGGCCCGGCCATCGAATGCGAAACCAGCAAGATCCGAGCGGTGCGTGACAGCGAAGCGCTGGTGCTGGCCGTCGGCACGCCGGGCGATGACGCCACGCCGTTCATCATCCACAACCGCAAGCGCGAGGATTGCCGCATCACGGCTGCGCCAGCGCGACTGGCTGCGGGCACCCTGGTGGTCGATCCGCAGACCGCGAAACGTCTTCAACTCAGCGCCGGCGATCAGGTTCGCGCCGTGGCGCTGTCCGCTGCACGGGAGTCGAAATAATGAATTCGCTATACATCGCAGGTGAGTGGCTGGCCGGTCAGGGCGAGGCCTTTCAATCACTGAACCCGGTGACCCAACAAGTGCTGTGGGCGGGCGAGGGCGCCACTGCCGCGCAGGTCGAATCGGCGGTTCAGGCTGCTCGCCAGGCATTTCCTCAGTGGGCACGTCGCACCCTCGAGGAGCGCATCAGCGTCCTCGAAGCTTTTGCTGCTGCGTTGAAAAACCACGCTGACGAACTGGCTCGCACCATCGGCGAAGAAACCGGCAAACCGCTATGGGAAGCTGCGACCGAAGTCACCAGCATGATCAACAAGATCGCGATTTCGGTGCAGAGCTACCGCGAGCGCACCGGCGAGAAGAGTGGCCCATTGGGCGACGCCACCGCCGTATTGCGCCACAAGCCCCACGGCGTGGTTGCGGTGTTTGGTCCTTACAACTTCCCCGGTCACCTGCCTAACGGTCATATCGTCCCCGCGCTGCTGGCCGGTAACAGCGTGCTGTTCAAGCCCAGCGAACTGACGCCGAAAGTCGCCGAGCTGACGGTCAAGTGCTGGATCGAAGCCGGTCTGCCGGCAGGCGTGTTGAACCTGCTGCAAGGCGCGCGGGAAACCGGTATCGCGCTGGCGGCGAACCCGGGTATCGACGGTCTGTTCTTCACCGGTTCGAGCCGCACCGGCAATCACCTGCACCAGCAATTCGCCGGGCGTCCGGACAAGATTCTGGCGCTGGAGATGGGCGGCAACAACCCGCTGGTGGTCGATCAGGTCGCTGATCTGGACGCGGCGGTGTACACCATCATTCAGTCGGCGTTCATTTCCGCCGGCCAGCGCTGCACCTGCGCCCGGCGTCTGCTGGTGCCGCAAGGTGCGTGGGGCGACAGCCTGCTCAAGCGACTGGTTGAAGTCAGTTCGACCATTGAAGTCGGTGCCTTCGATCAGCAACCGGCACCGTTCATGGGCTCGGTGATTTCCCTCGGCGCGGCGAAAGCGCTGATGGATGCGCAGGAACAACTGCTGGCCAACGGCGCGGTGGCGTTGCTGGAAATGACTCAGCCACAGGCGCAATCGGCCTTGCTGACTCCGGGCATCGTCGATGTGACGGCCGTGGCCGAGCGTCCGGACGAAGAACTGTTCGGGCCGTTGCTGCAAGTGATCCGCTATGCCGATTTCGGCGCCGCGATTAGTGAAGCCAACAACACCGCTTATGGACTGGCCGCCGGTTTGCTCTCCGATTCCGAAGCGCGTTACCAGCAGTTCTGGCTGGAAAGCCGCGCCGGCATCGTCAACTGGAACAAACAGCTGACCGGCGCCGCGAGCAGCGCGCCTTTCGGCGGCGTCGGCGCCTCGGGCAACCACCGCGCCAGCGCCTATTACGCAGCGGACTACTGCGCGTACCCGGTGGCGTCGCTGGAAACCCCGAGCCTGGTGCTGCCTGCTGCCCTGACACCCGGCGTGAAAATGGCGTAGCGCCCATTCGCGAGCAGGCTCGCTCCCACAGGGAAATGCATTCCAGTGTGGGAGCGAGCCTGCTCGCGAAGGCCGCACCTCGGTCTTAAAGAATAGTTACTGAAGCCTATAACAACAGATTCTCGTGGAGCCTCGCTGATGAAATCCTATGAAGTCAATTTTGACGGTCTAGTGGGGCCGACCCATAACTACGGTGGTCTGTCCTACGGCAACGTCGCCTCGCAGAGCAACAGTCAGCAATCCTCGAATCCGAAGGAAGCGGCGCTGCAAGGTCTGGCCAAAATGAAAGCGCTGATGGACATGGGCTTTCAGCAAGGCGTGCTGGCTCCGCAGGAACGTCCTGATGTGGCGGCGCTGCGCCGTCTGGGCTTCAGCGGCACTGACGCGCAGGTGATCGAGCGCGCCGCCAAAGAAGCGATGCCGCTGCTGGTCGCCAGTTGCTCGGCGTCGAGCATGTGGGTGGCCAACGCCGCCACGGTCAGCCCAAGTGCCGACACCGCTGACGGCCGCGTGCACTTCACCGCCGCCAACCTCAATTGCAAATATCACCGCAGCATCGAACACCCGACCACCAGCCGCGTGCTCGGCGCGATGTTCGCCAATCAACAGCACTTCGCCCATCACGTCGCTTTGCCGGCAGTGGCGCAGTTTGGCGACGAAGGCGCGGCCAACCACACGCGTTTCTGCCGTGAGTACGGCGAAGCGGGCGTCGAGTTTTTCGTGTTCGGCCGCAGTGCGTTCGACAACCGTTTCCCGGCGCCGCAGAAATACCCTGCACGCCAGACCCTCGAAGCCTCGCAAGCCGTCGCGCGTCTGCACGGTCTGCGTGACGAAGGCGTGGTCTACGCGCAGCAGAACCCCAACGTTATCGATCAGGGCGTGTTCCACAACGACGTGATCGCCGTGGGCAATGGTGAAGTGCTGTTCTATCACGAGGACGCGTTCCTCGAGACCGACAAGATGCTCGCCGAACTGCAAGGCAAACTGGCCAAGGTCGGCGGTAACTTCCAGTCCGTTTGCGTGCCGCGTTCGGCGGTCACCGTGGATGACGCGGTGCGTTCCTACCTGTTCAACAGCCAATTGCTCTCGCGTCCTGACGGTTCGATGCTGTTGATCGTGCCGCAGGAATGCCAGGCCAACGAACGCGTCTGGGCTTATCTGCAAAGCCTGACCAGTTCCGGCGGGCTGATCCGCGAAGTGAAGGTCTTCGATCTCAAGCAAAGCATGCAGAACGGCGGTGGCCCGGCGTGCCTGCGTCTGCGCGTGGCGCTGAATGAAACCGAACTGGCGGCGGTCAACCCAGGGGTTATCATGACGGCCCCGTTGTACGGTTCGTTGACCGCATGGGTTGAAAAGCACTACCGCGACCGCCTGAGCGAAACCGACCTGGCGGACCCGCAGTTGCTGCTTGAATGCCGGACGGCACTGGATGAACTGACGCAAATCCTTAAACTGGGCGCGGTTTATCCCTTCCAGATCAATTGATCGCCAGCGCGCTGCCTGAACGTGGCGCGCGGCGTGTCACCCCAAGAGAGTAAAAACATGAGCGATTCCCTGCAGCTGATCCTTGAAGACACCGACGGCACGCAATTGCAAACCTCGTGCACCCGCGTTGCGGTCATGTGGCAAGGCAAAGAGCTGTGGATCCAGCAGGACGGCCGTGGCCAACTGCTGATCGGCGTGGACGTCGAGGAAGGTGACGAAGAGTACGCCAACCTGCTGCTGCGCCCATTGGCGACTAATCTGGTAAGTCTGCAACTGGAAATGGAACCGGCTGACCTCGGCGCTGACGAGGATCACGTACACGGCCCGGATTGCAACCACGACCACTAAGGAAACCGCTCTATGCTCGCCCTCGGCAAACTGCTTGAACTGACCCTCGCCGGCCGCGAACCGGCGGAGAAGACTCAACTGACTGTCGAAGGCGTGCGCATGCGCTGGTTGAGCGAAGGGGCGCTGGAAGTCCGGCCCCCGGAAGCGCGCGACAATGGCCTGGACCTGCTGCTGTCGGCAGGCATCCATGGCAACGAAACGGCTCCGATCGAGTTGCTCGATCGGCTGCTGCACGACATCGCGCGCGGCGATCTGAAGCCGCGCGCACGCATTCTGTTCCTGTTCGGCAACCCGGAAGCCATCCGCAAGGGTGAGCGTTTCGTCGAGCAGGACGTCAATCGACTGTTCAACGGTCGCCACGAACAAAGCAGCGGCTCGGAAGCGTTGCGCGCCTGTGAGCTGGAACGGCTGGCGGCGAGTTTCTTCAGCAAACCCGAGCGCGAGCGTCTGCACTACGACCTGCACACGGCGATTCGTGGGTCGAAGATCGAACAGTTCGCCTTGTACCCGTGGAAGGAAGGGCGCCAGCATTCCCGTCGCGAATTGGCGCGCCTGCGCGCCGCCGGCATGGAAGCAGTGCTGTTGCAGAACAAACCGTCGATCGTCTTCAGTTCGTACACCTACGACAAACTCGACGCCGAGGCTTTCACCCTGGAACTGGGCAAGGCGCGGCCGTTCGGGCAGAACGACGGCGTTAACGTTTCACTGCTGGAAACCCGTCTGAAGCAGATCATCGAAGGCACCGAGCCGGAGACAGAAGAAGGGCTGGACGGCTTGCAGCTGTTCAGCGTGGCGCGGGAAATCATCAAGCACAGCGATGCGTTCCGCCTGAATCTGCCAGCGGACATCGAGAACTTTTCCGAGCTGGAACCGGGTTATGTGCTGGCCGAGGATCTGGCCAATACCCGCTGGGTGATCGAAGAGCAGGGCGCGCGGATCATCTTCCCCAACCCCAAGGTCAAGAACGGCCTGCGCGCCGGCATCCTGATCGTCCCGGCCACAGACGAAAACCTCGCCTGAGTTCACCACATCCCGTGTGATCGTTCCCACGCGCAGCAAAGGAATGCAGCCCGGGACGCTCCGCGTCCCAACAGCGGACGCAGAGCGTCCATTGAGGCATTCCCACGCAGAGCGTGGGAACGATCATGTAAGGATCAGACCGCTACAGCACGCGGCTCGGTTCGACGCAACGCGCGAATCTTCTGCAAAGTATCGGCGCAAGTCCGCGCTGCTTCCTGACCCTTGTGCACAAAGTGCTCGAAGAAGAACTTCTGATGCTCTTCGCCCGAATGGAAGTGATGCGGGGTCAGCGACACCGAGAACACCGGCACTTCGGTTTCCAGCTGCACCTGCATCAGGCCGCTGACCACCGATTGCGCAACGAACTCGTGGCGGTAAATGCCGCCGTCCACCACCAGGGCGGCGGCGACGATGCCGGCGTAACGGCCGGACTTGGCCAGCAGCTTGGCGTGCAGCGGCATTTCAAAGGCGCCGCCGACTTCAAAGAAATCGATGTCCGATTCCTGATAACCCTGCACCAGCATTTCAGCGACGAAGCCTTTACGGCTCTGGTCGACGATTTCCTTGTGCCAGCAGGCCTGGATGAACGCGACGCGCTCGCCCTGTGGGTGTTTGCTTTTGCTGTCGATAGCGGTGGGTTGCATGTTCTGACTCCTGTTTGTGTGAAAAACAGGGCGTTATGAATCGAAAGGGATGCAAGGGTGCGAACGCAGGCACGGATGCACGCGGACGGCCCTTTGGCGTCGATCCCGTTCTCTCTTCATCCGGACTATGACCGTCGGCCCCGGGATCACACCGGGTCTGCTGACCTTGCCGACGCACCCGACTCAAGCCGTGTGCAACGCCAAGCGCTCGCGGGCTATGCGCATTGCGCGCAATTACCGCCGGTGGGGAATTGCACCCCGCCCTGAGAACGTTTGTGCCGCCCAATCTCGGGCAGCGCGCAGTTTGTAACACATATTTTTCGGTCCTGCACAGAACCTGTGGGAGCGAGCTTGCTCGCGAAAGCGGCTTCACATTCAACGAATATGCTGCCTGTTACTGCTCTTTCGCGAGCAGGCTCGCTCCCACATGGATTGTGCTTTTTCCTGAGGACGGTAATTTTTCCTTCTTCAAGGCTTGATTAATCCGCGCCATGACCGCAGTAATCCCACTTCACAAAGGGCTTTCCCCATCTGACCAGAGGCCAGGTTCATGAGCGTTATCGATCTTCGCAGCGACACCGTCACCCAACCGACTCCCGCCATGCTCGATGCGATGACCGCAGCCGATACCGGTGACGATGTGTATGGCGAAGATCCGACGGTCAATCACCTCGAGGCCGAACTGGCCAAACGCCTGGGCTTTGCCGCCGCGCTATTCGTGCCGACCGGGACCATGAGCAACCTGCTCGGCCTGATGGCGCACTGCGAGCGTGGCGATGAGTACATCGTCGGTCAACAGGCGCACACCTATAAGTACGAAGGTGGCGGGGCGGCGGTGCTCGGCTCGATTCAGCCGCAGCCGCTGGAGGTGCAGGCCGACGGTTCGCTGGATCTGGATCAGGTCGCCGCCGCGATCAAACCGGACGATTTCCATTTCGCCCGCACGCGTTTGCTGGCGCTGGAAAACACCATGCAGGGTAAAGTGCTGCCGCTGGAATATCTGGCGCGCGCCCGACGCTTTACGCAGGAGCATGGCCTGCAATTGCACCTCGACGGGGCGCGGTTGTACAACGCGGCGGTCAAGCTCGGCGTCGATGCCCGTGAGATCACCCAGCATTTCGATTCGGTGTCGGTGTGCCTGTCCAAAGGCCTCGGCGCGCCGGTCGGCTCGGTGCTGTGCGGCTCCGAACAGTTGATCGGCAAGGCGCGGCGTTTGCGCAAAATGGTCGGTGGCGGCATGCGTCAGGCCGGGTTGCTCGCGGCGGCTGGCTTGTACGCGCTGGATCATCACGTCGAACGGCTGGCGGATGACCATGCGAACGCGCAGTTGCTCGCCGAGGGTCTGCGTGAGGCCGGTTTCGTCGTCGAGCCCGTGCAAACCAACATGGTCTATGTGCAAATGGGCGACAAGGCCGCAGCACTCAAGGACTTTGCCGGCGAACGCGGGATCAGGCTCAGCGCCGCTGCGCGCTTGCGCATGGTCACGCACATGGACGTCAGCCGCGCGCAAATCGAACAAGTGATCGCGACATTCGTCGAGTTTTCACGCAAGTGACAGCGTCAGCCGTCCAATTGACCGTTTCTATCGTATAAACACGCTGTACCCCGCGCGCAGGGCCGATATAATGCGGCCCTTTGCCGTCGCTTCGTCTCATGACGTTTCGAACAGGCCTTTGGCCGCAGCCTCCGTGGAAGAACCTAATGAAAAGCGCAGAAATCCGTGAAGCCTTCCTTCGCTTCTTCGAAGAGCAAGGCCACACCCGTGTAGCCTCCAGCTCTTTGATTCCGGGCAACGACCCAACCCTGCTGTTCACCAACGC
This sequence comes from Pseudomonas sp. PS01270, assembly GCF_029959775.1. Classification (NCBI taxonomy): domain Bacteria; kingdom Pseudomonadati; phylum Pseudomonadota; class Gammaproteobacteria; order Pseudomonadales; family Pseudomonadaceae; genus Pseudomonas; species Pseudomonas sp. PS01270. The sequence continues at coordinate 19,580 of NZ_JASCPT010000035.1, forward strand.
GGGGATGAACCAGTTCAAGGACTGCTTCCTGGGCCAGGAAAAACGTGCGTACACCCGTGCCACCAGCAGTCAGAAATGCGTGCGCGCCGGCGGCAAGAACAGTGACCTGGAAAACGTCGGTTATACCGCGCGTCACCACACGTTCTTCGAAATGCTCGGTAACTTCAGCTTCGGCGACTACTTCAAGCACGACGCGATCACCTTTGCCTGGACCTTCCTGACTGGCGTGCTGAAGCTGCCGAAGGAAAAGCTCTGGGTCACTGTCTACGCCACCGACGACGAAGCGTATGACATCTGGACACAGAAAATCGGCGTGCCGGCCGAGCGCATGATCCGCATCGGCGACAACAAGGGTGCGCCGTACGCCTCCGACAACTTCTGGACCATGGGCGATACCGGCCCGTGCGGCCCGTGCACCGAGATTTTCTACGACCACGGCGAGCACATCTGGGGCGGCCCACCGGGCTCGCCGGAAGAAGATGGCGATCGCTACATCGAAATCTGGAACAACGTGTTCATGCAGTTCAACCGCACCGCCGATGGCGTGTTGCATCCGTTGCCTGCGCCGTCGGTGGACACCGGCATGGGCCTGGAGCGGATCAGTGCGGTGATGCAGCACGTCAACTCCAACTACGACATCGACCTGTTCAAGAACCTGCTCAAGGCTTCGGCTGAAGCGATCGGCTGCGAAAACGGCGATCAGTCGTCGCTCAAAGTCGTCTCCGACCACATTCGTTCCTGCGGTTTCCTGATCGCCGACGGCGTGCTGCCGTCCAACGAAGGTCGCGGTTACGTGCTGCGCCGGATCATCCGTCGCGCCTGCCGTCACGGCAACAAGCTCGGCGCCAGCGGCAGCTTCTTCTACAAGATCGTCGCGGCGCTGGTTGCCGAGATGGGCGAAGCCTTCCCGGAACTGCAGAAGCAGCAAACCAACATCGAGCGCGTGCTCAAGGCTGAAGAAGAGCAGTTCTCCAAGACCCTGGAGCACGGCCTGAAAATCCTCGAGCAGGATCTGGCCGAGCTCAAAGGCACCGTGGTGCCAGGCGACGTGGTGTTCAAACTCTACGACACCTACGGTTTCCCGATGGACCTGACCGCCGACATCGCCCGCGAACGCGGCCTGACCGTCGACGAAGCCGGCTTCGAGCGCGAGATGGAAGCGCAGCGTGTGCGCGCGCGTTCGGCCAGCTCGTTCGGTCTGGACTACAACACCCTGGTCAAGGTCGACGTGGCCACCGAGTTCACCGGTTACGCCGCCACCAGCGGCTCGGCGAAAATCGTTGCCATCTATAAGGATGGCCAGTCGGTCGACGTGCTGAGCGAAGGTCAGGAAGGCGTGATCGTGCTCAACCAGACGCCGTTCTACGCCGAATCCGGTGGCCAGATCGGCGACTGCGGTTTCATTCAGGCCGGCAGCAGCCGCTTCGACGTGCGCGATACCACCAAGACCGGCGGCGCATTCCTGCACCACGGCGTGCTGGCCACGGGCAGTCTGACCATTGGCGCACCGGTGGAAACCCACGTCGACGCCGAAGTGCGTCACGCCACCGCGCTGAACCACTCGGCTACGCACTTGCTGCACGCCGCGCTGCGTCAGGTGCTCGGTGAGCATGTGCAGCAGAAAGGTTCGTTGGTCGACAGTCAGCGCCTGCGTTTCGACTTCAGCCACTTCGAAGCGATCAAGCCAGAACAGATCAAGCAGCTGGAAGACATCGTCAACGGCGAGATTCGCAAGAACTCCGCCGTTGAAACCGAAGAAACCGACATCGAAACCGCGAAGAACAAAGGCGCCATGGCGCTGTTCGGCGAGAAGTACGGCGACAGCGTGCGCGTGCTGAGCATGGGCGACTTCTCGGTTGAACTGTGCGGCGGTATCCACGCCAACCGTACCGGCGACATCGGCCTGCTGAAAATCATCAGCGAAGGCGGTGTGGCATCGGGCGTGCGTCGTATCGAGGCAGTCACCGGTGCTGCGGCGCTGGCCTACTTGAACGCGGCGGAAGAACAACTCAAGGAAGCGGCCAGCCTGGTCAAGGGCAGCCGCGACAACCTGATCGACAAGCTCTCGGCGGTACTGGAGCGCAACCGTCTGCTGGAGAAACAACTCGAGCAGTTGCAGGCCAAGGCAGCCAGCGCGGCGGGCGACGATCTGTCGGCCTCGGCGGTGGACGTCAAGGATGTGAAGGTTTTGGCCGCCCGTCTGGACGGTCAGGATGGCAAAGCGCTGCTGGCGCTGGTCGATCAGCTGAAAAACAAACTCGGCCGCGCAGTGATCCTGCTCGGCGGTGTCCATGAGGAAAAGGTCGTACTGGTTGCAGGCGTAACCAAGGACCTGACTGGCCAACTCAAAGCCGGTGATTTGATGAAACAGGCTGCTGCGGCAGTGGGCGGGAAGGGCGGTGGTCGTCCGGACATGGCGCAGGGCGGCGGAGTCGATGCCGCTGCGCTGGATGGCGCGCTGGCGCTGACCGTTCCATTCGTCGAGCAGGCTTTATAAGACGGCTCGCCGGCCCCGCAGTCTAGTGGCGGGCCCGGCGACTGTTCGAAAGATTATTGGGCGCCCTTCATGGGCAGAGGCGGCTTTGAAATGGCTTTGATCGTACAGAAATTTGGAGGCACCTCGGTCGGCACTGTCGAGAGAATCGAGCAGGTCGCCGACAAGGTTAAGAAATTCCGCGATGCCGGCGATGACCTGGTGGTTGTGCTGTCTGCAATGAGCGGCGAAACCAACCGTCTGATCGATCTGGCCAAGCAAATCAGTGGCGAGGCACAACCGGTTCCGCGCGAGCTGGACGTGATCGTGTCCACCGGTGAGCAGGTGACGATTGCCCTGTTGGCCATGGCGCTGATCAAGCGCGGTGTGCCGGCGGTGTCGTACACCGGTAATCAGGTGCGGATCCTGACTGACAGTGCGCACAATAAAGCGCGTATCTTGCAGATTGATGACCAGAAGATCCGCGGTGATCTGAAGGCTGGCCGTGTGGTGGTTGTCGCCGGTTTCCAGGGTGTCGATGAGCACGGCAACATCACCACCCTCGGTCGCGGCGGTTCCGATACCACCGGCGTGGCACTGGCGGCGGCCTTGAAGGCGGATGAATGCCAGATCTACACCGACGTCGACGGTGTCTACACCACCGACCCGCGTGTGGTGCCGGTCGCTCAGCGTCTGGACAAGATCACCTTCGAAGAGATGCTGGAAATGGCCAGCCTCGGTTCCAAGGTGCTGCAGATCCGTGCGGTGGAATTCGCCGGCAAGTACAACGTTCCGCTGCGCGTACTGCACAGCTTCAAGGAGGGTCCGGGCACCCTCATTACTATTGATGAAGAGGAAACCATGGAACAGCCGATCATTTCCGGCATCGCTTTCAACCGCGATGAAGCCAAGCTGACCATCCGTGGCGTGCCAGACACCCCGGGCGTGGCGTTCAAGATTCTCGGCCCGATCAGTGCCGCGAACATCGAAGTCGACATGATCGTGCAGAACGTCGCGCACGATAACACTACCGACTTCACCTTCACCGTGCACCGCAACGACTACCAGGCCGCACAGACTGTGCTGGAAAACACCGCTCGCGAGATCGGTGCCCGTGAAGTGGTCGGCGACACCAAGATCGCCAAGGTCTCGATCGTCGGCGTCGGCATGCGTTCCCACGCAGGCGTGGCCAGCCGCATGTTCGAATCCCTGGCGAAAGAAAGCATCAACATCCAGATGATCTCGACTTCGGAAATCAAGGTGTCCGTAGTGATCGAAGAGAAATACCTGGAACTGGCTGTGCGCGCGCTGCACACGGCTTTCGAACTGGATGCTCCGGCCCGTCAGGGCGAGTAATCCGCTTCTGTGAAGGGCGCGGTCTGACCGCGCCCTTTATTTTTGAATGGCGCGAGCCCCGGAACTGTTCTTTTGCTCGCGCTGGTCAATACTCAGGCATGTAGGGCTACGATCGCTGCGGTTGTAGGTCGGGTGCCTTTTTTTTGCAGACTGTTGTCCCTGAAATGAATGGCGTAAGGAGAAAGGTATGCTGATTCTGACTCGTCGGTGCGCGGAAAGCCTGATTATCGGTGACGGCGAAATCACCGTGACCGTGCTCGGCGTCAAAGGAAACCAGGTGCGTATCGGCGTCAACGCTCCGAAAGAGGTTGCGGTGCACCGTGAGGAAATTTACCTGCGTATAAAGAAAGAGAAGGACGAAGAACCAAGCCATTAATTTTTATCGATTTTTATGTTTGCAAACGGGGAAGAAGCTGGTTAATATACGCCCCGTGTTGCGGAGAGCTGGCCGAGTGGCCGAAGGCGCTCCCCTGCTAAGGGAGTACACCTCAAAAGGGTGTCGGGGGTTCGAATCCCCCGTTCTCCGCCATTATTTGCTTAGTACGTCGTAATCTGGCTTCTTCTGTAAGTTGTTGAAATTACTAGAAAAAGTGTTTGACATAGAGATTAGACGGCCTATAATGCGCGGCAACAAATGCACTCGTAGCTCAGCTGGATAGAGTACTCGGCTACGAACCGAGCGGTCACAGGTTCGAATCCTGTCGAGTGCACCATTTAAGAGTTATTTGCTGTAAGGTGAGTAACTCGGCTTCAGCCAGTTGTGGTCTGGTTTAAAAACACAAAATGCACTCGTAGCTCAGCTGGATAGAGTACTCGGCTACGAACCGAGCGGTCACAGGTTCGAATCCTGTCGAGTGCACCATATACCAAGAAGCCCGCGTTTAACGCGGGCTTTTTGCTGTCCGGGATTTGGCTTTTCCCTTCACACAGCCTCTTTCATCAAAATCAATTTGAGCACTGCGGCCTCGCTTGAGGTCGTAACGATAGCTCGTCGTCGACGTGCGCGTGTTGATCTTGTCGGGTTTGCCTAGTGCGCTTTCGACGTCCCGCTGGCTCATGCCGGCAATCACCCGCCGGTTGATGATTGCTTCGCGCCGCTGTCTGTTATCGATCAGGTTTCCACATTTGTGTTCGGTGCCACCGACGATGCCCGGTTCGCGTCCGCTGTCTTTCATGCCGGTCACTGCTTCGTGATTGAACTCCGGCATGATTGCGACCCAGCCAGGTGAGTAGGGGTGAACCTCCTGAATTGAGAGTTGCTCGCCTGTTGCGCAGCTCATCGATGTGAAGGTGACGCTGCCGTCAGCGGCCTGGCAACGATGAAGTGTGGTGGCGTTGGCAGGCGTGGTGTGGAGCAGGGCGGTCAGTAGAAGAAGCGCTGGTTTTGCTGGCATTCGATGTCCTCCATGACGATCTAAGCTCAAGGGTAGTCGCTGCTTTTTGCATTGCCGGTGTGTTTTCTTTTCAAGATGAGTCGTCGCATTTGCACGGGTCAGGCAGGTGCTCAGGTTTGTTTCGCAAGCGCTTGTTTCAGCCGTGATTTTTTCAACGTTTTAAACCGTCAGGCGTGTATCATTGCGCCCGTCAGCCCCGCCGGGGCTTATGGAAAACCTCCATGGACTTACCCAGTAGTTGTTCAGTAAACCGTTTCACCAATCATGAATTGACTGATTGATCCTTCCGGCGTGCCCCGCTGCTGGGAGTGGAGTTCGCCTATGTCCGAAATCGAAGTAAAGAAAACACAGGAAAGCCTGCAGGACCGCCTGGCTCAGGTCGTCGAGTTGCTGCAGCGCCAACGTGTCGTTGAAGACCTGACTCATCGCCAGGAAGGTCCGCACCACGACCGCGTGGAAAACCTGGTTCACCGGCAAAACCTCGTCGAGCTGCAACGCAAGCTCGATGATCTGCACTCCGCCGACGTCGCCTACATTCTCGAAGCCTTGCCGCTGGACGATCGTCTGACGCTCTGGCAACTGGTCAAGGCCGATCGCGACGGCGACATTCTTCTCGAAGTTTCCGATTCCGTCCGTGAAACGCTGATCGCCGACATGGACGATCACGAGCTCCTGGCTGCGGCCAAGGACATGGACGCCGACGAACTCGCTGACCTGGCCTCCGAGCTGCCGCGCGACGTTGTCCATGAGCTGATGGAGAGTCTGGATAACCAGCAGCGCGAACGCGTGCGCTCGGCCCTGTCCTATGACGAGGATCAGGTCGGTGCGTTGATGGACTTCGAGATGGTGACGATCCGTGAGGACGTCAGCCTTGAAGTGGTTCTGCGTTACCTGCGTCGCCTCAAAGAGCTTCCCGGTCACACCGACAAACTGTTCGTGGTCGATTACGACGGCGTGCTCAAGGGCGTGCTGCCGATCAAGCGTCTGCTGGTCAACGATCCGGAGAAGCAGGTCGCCGAAGTGATGGCCAGCGATCCGGTGAGTTTCCACCCGGACGAAGACGCCTACGACGCCGCTCAGGCATTCGAGCGTTACGACTTGATCTCGGCGCCGGTGGTCGACAAGAACGGCAAACTGATCGGCCGTCTGACCATCGATGAAATGGTCGACCTGATCCGTGAGGAAAGCGAAAGCGAAGTCCTCAACATGGCCGGTCTGCGCGAAGAGGAAGATATCTTCGCCTCGGTATGGAAATCCCTGCGTAACCGTTGGGCGTGGCTGGCGGTGAACCTGATCACTGCATTTGTCGCATCACGGGTGATCGGTCTGTTCGAAGGTTCGATCGAGAAGCTCGTGGCACTGGCGGCGCTCATGCCGATCGTGGCGGGTATCGGTGGCAACTCCGGTAACCAGACCATCACCATGATCGTGCGCGCCATGGCGCTGGATCAGGTCAGCACCGGCAACACCTCGCGCTTGATGCGCAAAGAGCTTGCGGTCGGTTTGATCAACGGTCTGGTCTGGGGCGGGGTGATCGGTGTGGTCGCGTACATGCTCTACGGCAGTTGGTCACTCGGCGTGGTCATGACGGCAGCGATGACGCTCAATCTGTTGCTGGCGGCGTTGATGGGCGTGTTGATCCCGATGACGCTGGCGAAAATGGGTCGCGATCCGGCGATGGGCGCCAGTGTGATGATCACCGCGATGACCGACAGCGGTGGCTTCTTCATCTTCCTCGGGTTGGCGACAATCTTCCTGCTCTGACCTTGTGCAATGAAAAGCCCGTCAAATCGACGGGCTTTTTTGTGCCTGCCACACTCAATTGCCAAGCGGCCATCTGTCATATTGCGGGCAAAAAAAAGCCAGCAATCATGCTGGCTTCAATATGTTCGGTATAACTCAGGACGCGTCTGCGGCCATTTCTGCGTCGTGTGCGATCAGCGACACCAGGGCGTTCTGCTGACGGTGCGACAGCTGACGGAAGCGTTGCAACAGCTCGCGCTCGTGCAGCGACAGCTCCGGGCTGTCCAGGCGCATGCTCAGCTCTTCGCCCAGTGCGCCTTCCTGAATAAGACTCTGCTCAAGGCGCGCAATGATCTCGGAGTTCATGCTGCGATGATGATTGCGAGCCACCTCGGCAATGCGTTCACGCATTCCGTCTGGCAGACGTACGACAAACTTGTCAGCCGTACGGCTGGAATAAATTGCCTGTTTCAATGGGCGCATATATTTAACCGGTTAGTTCAGGGGAGCGGTTCTCGGGATTGGCCGCAGGATGTGTGGTAGGACAAGCATCCGGACCAATTGGTTCAACCTGAATTGTTAAGAGGCCGGCATCATGCCTCAAAATTGCCAGATCATTGGCGTCAATTCTGTGACAAATATTGAGTCGGGTAAAGGCGTAATGCCAGCACCAGTTGTCAGAAATGCGGACTGGTTGGAAAACTTTCCATCCTTGCGTATCGCTGCCCGTTTTCGAATGCATATCCGTTGATGCCCGAAGACTTCAGAACGTGCATGCTATGCGGCTCGCTATTCTTGATCCCTATGTGTACAGGATAGTGGCAATTTGCCGATTTACTAGAGGCAGGACCCGTCGGAGGGCGTTTTCGGGATGGATGGCAAGCTTTTTTACCTGATGGGGCCGTCCGGTTCGGGCAAGGACAGCCTGATCGATGCATCGCGTGAGCCACTGCGGGCGTTGAACTGTGAAGTAATACGCAGGGTGATTACCCGCTCGGCGGAGTCCGTCGGCGAAGATGCAATCGGCGTGACACCTGAAGAGTTCGAACGGCGACAGCACGCCGGCGCTTTCTCCTTGGCCTGGCAAGCCAACGGCCTCTCCTACGGCATTCCAAGGGAAATGGATGAATGGTTGCAAGCGGGCCGGCACGTACTGGTTAACGGGTCAAGAGCGAACCTGCGTCAAGCAATGGAGAAGTATCCAACCCTGGTGCCGATTCTGCTGACAGTCAACGATGAGGTCCTGCGCAAGCGCTTGCTCAGCCGTGGTCGGGAGACCCCTGAGCAAATCGATGCGAGGCTGGCTCGCAATGCGTTGTTCAAAGACCGAAGATCCAGCGACAGCCCCGTTCATCAGATCGACAACTCTGTTGACCTTGCTATCGCGGTCTCTTCGTTATTGGAATTGGTTCGGCTCAACGCAGAACCGGATCGAACTTGATTTTGCGCCCGGCAATCAGCGCCAGCACAAACAGCACCGCAAACACGCCACAGCCAACCAGAGGCAAGGTGACTTCCGTCTCCTCGAACAGCGCCAGATGGGTAACGCCACTCAGTAAAGCGAGGATGAGAAATCCTGTCGCCGATTTGGACATGTTGTACTCCTGAAGATATTTCAAAAAACCAGACGTTCGGTGGTTGGCGCCGAGGCTAGCTCAGGCTCGCTGACCATTTGTGTAGAAGCGTCGCTGCGATCACTCAACACTGCCCACTGCGGCGCTTTCTGCACTTGCAGGTAATGCGGCATGCGCTGTGCCACTGGCTGCTCAACGTCAGCCTTGGGAAAAAAATGTGATCCGAGCAAGAAAGCCAGAGCCGCTGCGTTTGCAAGCAAGAGGGTGCTGTTCATGGCACGACGCTCCAAATTGTTCTTTTTGATAGAACAGGCATAGCAGCCGCCGTGCCAACAGTGTAACGGCTGATAAGTCCTTTAAAAACAAGGGCTTGGTATGTTTTTTCCGGCGACGCTGATTGCAATCTGCAATGACCGCATTTCCGCGCAGTGCAATTTGCCCGGTAAAAGTTCCCGCAATCTTCCAGGGCCCTTGCCTACACTTAAAAAGCCCTACGGACGACATGACAAAACAGGGGCTGGCCGTTAACATGCACGCCGTCTGTCGCACCGTGTTCAGGTCGCGTCGATCAGTGTCTCAGTAGCTCAATTGGATAGAGCATCCCCCTCCTAAGGGGAAGGTTGCAGGTTCGAACCCCGCCTGGGACACCACCTCTTCAAAAAACAAAAAGCCCCGTCGCACTTACTCGTGCGGCGGGGCTTTTTGCGTTGGAGCGCTGGCGAGCTCTACAGCAACTCCGAGCGGCGCAACGCCTCGATGGTTTCAATCAGGTCGTCGTACGCCACCGGTTTGCCCAGATGCTGATCGAACCCGGCTTCCCGGGATTTCTGCATGTCGCTCTGAGTGCCATACCCGGTGAGGGCGATCGCGGGTACGTTTTTCACCAGCGGCAGTTTGCGCAGGGCAGCCATCAGTTCATAGCCGGTCATGACCGGCATGCCGAGGTCGGAGATGATCAGATCGTAGCGCGTGCTCTCAGCGGCTTTCAGCGCTGCCACGGGATGGTCGAAGGCCGTTACGTCGGCGTCTTCCATCTCCAGCAGCAGCTTCAATGTCTCCAACACTTCCGGAGAATCGTCGACCAGCAGAATGCTCAAGCCATCGAGCTTGCCGGAAACCGGTTCAACCTCGGCTGTTGCAGCGGTTTCTTCAACATCAGTCGACAGCGGCAGGCGAACGGTAAAGGTACAACCGGCGCCGAGCCCCGGCGAAGCAACCTTCACCGTGCCGTGCTGGGCTTCTGTCAGTTGCCGCACCAGTGACAGGCCAATGCCCAAGCCTTCACGTTGATGGTTGGTGTGCTGTTTTTCCGCCTGGCCGAACAGATCGAAGACGTGTTCAAGGTTTTCCGCAGCGATGCCGACGCCGTTATCCTTGACGTCCAGTTGCGCCATTTTCCCGCTCTTGCTGGCGATCAACTCAATGCGCCCGCTCGGTGGTGTGAACTTCAAGGCATTGTTGACCAGATTCCAGATGATCTGCTCGACCCGTGTCGGGTCGGCATGAATGATCAGCGGTGCTTCAGGCAATTGCAGGTCGATCCGCGTGGCATGCTGCTCATTGAGCACTACCGTGTGGATGTCACGCAGAACCGCGCTCAGATCGACACGCGCCAATTGCAGTTTGAGCTTGCCGGTGCGCACCCGTGCTACATCAAGCAGGTCGTCGATGATCCGCGCCTGACTGGTCACCGCATCGCAAATGGTGTTGACCGCTTTGGTCGCCGGCCCGGCGGTGCGGATCATTGGCAAACGGCGCAACAGTTCGGCGTTGAGCTGGATCAGGTTGAGCGGGTGCTTGAGTTCGTGGGACATGACCGCGAAGAACTCATCACGCAGGGACACCGTATTGCGCGTCTGCGCCAGTTCCTTGCTCTGTTCATCCTGCTGGCGCTTGTGCCCGGTCAGGTCGCGGGCGATTTTCACATAGCCTTGCAAGCGATCGCCGCTGAGCAGGGTGACCTCGCCGCTGCAGAAGAAACGGCTGCCATCCTTGCGCACATGCCAGCGCTCATCCTCCGAGCGCCCGTGCTGACGAGCCGTGGACAATTCACTTTCAGCCATGCCGGCAGCACGGTCTTCGGCTGTGAAGATGAAGTCGTAATACTGACCTTCGGCCTCGTTTTTGCTGTGGCCAAAGATCAGTTCAGCGCCTTTGTTCCAACTGGTGATCGAACCCATTTCATCGAGGATGATAATCGCGTAATCACGCGTACTCTCAGCGACCAGACGCATGCGTTCCTCGCCCAGGCGCAGCTCTTCCTCGGCTTCGCGGCGTTTGCTGATGTCGATGAAGGTCAACACGGTGCCGTCGATGTGGTCTTCGCTGGAGCGATAAGGCAGCAAGCGGGCGATGTACCAGCGGTTATCGGTACTGTTGACCTCGCGTTCGATCATGTTCAGCGATTCGAACACTTGCGCCGCGTCCTCGGTCATCGCCGGGTAATTCAGGCGATGGGTGATATCCAGCAGTGAACGGCCGGTGTCTACCGGCAACATGCTGAAGATGTCGGTGGCGCGCGGCGTGAACCATTTGATGCGCATGCTGCGATCGACGAACACCGTAGCAATGTCGGTAGAAGCGATCAGATTGGTCAGATAATCGTTGATCTTGTCGGTTTCTTCGACTTTGGTCTTCAGCTCGTAGTTGACCGTCAACAGCTCTTCATTGATTGACTGCAACTCTTCCTTGCTGGTCTCGAGCTCTTCGGTGGCCGAGCGCAGTTCTTCGTTGATCGCCTGCATCTCCTCGTTGGAAGCCTTGAGCTCTTCGCTGGAGATTTCCGACTGTTCGATGGTGTCCTGCAAATGCAATTTGGTGCGTTGCAGCTCACGTTCGAGGTTGGAGAGCACTTGGCTTTCAGTCTGCAGCACCGTGGTCAACGCCTGCTCGTGCGCGTCGATCTCCGTTTCATCGAAGGTCACCAGCACGCACTCGCTGTCGAAGTCGTCGTCCTTGTATGGCTGCGCAATCAGCGTGATGCGGTACTGACGCTCCTCGCGCTTGAGCAGCACTTCACGCGAGCGCACGGTGAGGTTGCTTTGCTGCACCTGGAACAGCGTAGTGCGAATTTCCAGGCGCAGTTCCGGCAGGATCAGCGTCAGCAGGTTGCGTGACAGCTCGCCGCCGACATGCCGCAGGAAGCGCCCGGCGGCTTCGCTCATGTGAAGGATATCGGCGTTGGTGTCGACGATAATGCTCGGCGGGGCGAAGCGTTCTATGGCGCGGCGGTGGATATCGGCAAACGACAGCTTGACGGGCTCGATGGCTTTCGATGGCGGTCGGGAAACGCTGGTGCGCATGTAACCGCCACGCGGCATGGTCGGGGTGCGGCGGCTGTTCGCCGTACCAGTCTTGGCGCGGAAGATGCGGTTGCGCTTGTCCACTGGCGCGAACAGTTCATGGCAGGCATCGGCGCTTTCCGAGGTGCCGAGAAACAGGAAACCACCCGGTCGCAGGGCAAAGTGGAACATCTGCAGGATTTCCCGCTGCACCTCGCGATCCAGGTAAATCAGCAGATTGCGGCAAACGATCAGGTCGATCTGCGAGAACGGCGGATCGGACAACAGGCTGTGCTTGGCGAACAGCACTTTCTCGCGGATTTCCTTGCGGATCCGGTAGTGGTCATCGTCTTTGACGAAATAATGCCGAAGGCGTGTTGGCGGTACGTCGGTGACGATGGCTTGCGGATAGGTGCCGGCGCGGCCAGTGGTGATCGCGCGTTCGTCGATATCGGTGGCGAACACTTGCAGGTTGGCCTTGCTGCTTTGTACCTGCATCTGATCATCGAGCAGGATTGCCAGGCTGTAGGCTTCTTCGCCGGTCGAGCAGCCGGCAGACCAGACGCGCAGTTCTTCTTTTTCCGACGAGTCGGCAACCGATTGCACCAGTTGCGGCAGCACATCGCGCTCAATGGCTTCGAAGGCTTCGCGGTCACGGAAGAAGTTGGTCACGCCGATCAGCATGTCGCCGAGCAGGGCCTTGGATTCTTCCGGGGTGTTTTGCAGGTAGTCGTAATAGGCGCCGAGGTCAGACTGGCTGGTGACCTGCATGCGCCGCTCGATGCGGCGCAGCACGGTGGCGCGCTTGTAATGTTTGAAGTCATGGCCGGTGCTGCTGCGCAGGTACAACAGGATCTCATGCAGGCGTTGTTCGGCGATCGACGCCTCGTGTTCGTTTGCAGGCTTCAAGGCTTTCAAGTCGGGATCATTGGCGCTGGGTAATTTGATGTTCTGAGAGTTGCGCCACAGCTCCATCAGTTTCTGCGGCATCTCGACCACTGGCAGTATCAGATCGACCATGCGCGTCTCGATGGCGGCGCGCGGCATGCCGTCGAACTCGGCGTCTTCCGGCACTTGTACCAGCGTCACGCCACCCTGTTCCTTGATTCGCGACAAGCCCACCGCACCATCGGAACCGGTGCCTGAAAGCACCAGGCAAAAAGCCCGCTCGCGATGCACATCGGCCAGATCGCGGAAGAACAGGTCGATGGCAGTGTGGCGCGCTTGCGGTGAGCCAGCGGGGCTGACGCGCAGGTAGCCGTCATTCATCGTCAGCGAATGCGCCGGAGAAATCACGTACACGCAGTTCTTTTCGATCGGCACCGGCTGCGTCACTTGCAGCACCGGCATGCGCGTCGATTCCTGAATGATCTGGTCGGCGATGCTCTGGTGATCGGGCGACAGGTGCAAAATGATCACGAACGCCATGCCACTGTCCTTCGGCATATGCTCGAAAAACAGCTTGATCGCTTGCAGGCCGCCCGCCGAGGCGCCGATGCCCACCACGGGGAAATTCAGGTGGCTGGGGGTCAGGTCCTTGCGTTCGGGCGCAGAGGGCGAGGCAGGGGTTTTCGAGGTCATCACTTCGGCCTTTTTTGTGGCGGTACAAGCGTATCGCGGACGTCCGGGGGCGCAGGTAATTGAGCAGAATAAACCTCATTTGCGGATCTGCCTGCACTTTTGAAGGACAAATGTACTGCCTGTGTTTTTGACATCCGGTGATTGGCAACCGTGCCGATTAATTTTCCGGCGTGATGATCGGTGGTCAGTCGTCGTTGATTTCGACTTTGCCAAGGCTCCCGCTGACCTCGGTTACATGCCGACGGCCAAAGACTTCGTAGGTAGTCCCGCTGGCCTCTACGCCCGGCTTGCGCACGGCCAGTTGAGCGAATAACCCAGTCTGTTCGCTGTAACTGCCGAACCAGTCAATCAGCGCCCCGATGTAGCATTCGCCGCCGATCATTACCGGCAAATCGGCGATCTTTTCGATGGTGTAGTGCCCTGGACCGTAGCTGTAGTAATCGTCTTCGCCGGCGCCCGTCGGAGGAATGGGGCAAAGGGGCGCGTCAGGGTTTGAGCCCGATGCGACTTTCATTGCCTGAGTGACGGCGTGGTCGAGTGCCGCGTGCAAATCCGCTTCGAGGTCATAGGTGCTGGTGCCGTCTTCTGTATGTTGCGTGGTTGGCACTTGCAGGGAGTAAGCGTAACGCACGGACACCGTCGGTACCTGACGGTTGATCTTCAGCGGATTGAGCAGGTAAAGATTATCGACACCATAGGCGCCGTTTCGGTAAGCGGCATAAATTCTGTTGTGAAGCCTGATCCAGCTGATTGCCTGATTAGCGCCACGGTCGTTGGTGTAGAACAGCGAGCTTTCCGGCTCGACCGATCTTTTGACGAACCGCTCGCCCGTGCGGCGCCAGGTTTCCACGTAGGTGAACAAGCCGGTGCCGCCTGCGTATGTGTCGACGATAAGGTCGCGCTGGCCATCACTGTCCAGATCCAGCAGTGCGTAAGAAGTCCGTCCGGTCTCGGCGGCGCCTCCGATGCTTGAGGCTTTCAATGCTTGCCACTCATCCTCGCTCACGCCTTTGGGACGCGACTTGGGGAAGCTGGTTTGCTCGCCGTAACTGTCGACTGGATCCCCCGCGAACGATGTCTGCGAAGACTCGAAAGCCCGTGCGGCCAAGGCATGTTCCAGCGCAAATTCCGGGTGGTTTTTGCTCTCGGCACGAATGCTTTCCTGCAGATCGTTCATCGCCTGAAGATCCACGGCGTCCGGCTGCCACATTGCGGCTTGCGTCCACTGTGCCTGCAATGCTTGCAGGCGCTGGCGGTAGCTGCCATCCAGGCAAGCGACATCGACTGCGCAGGCATTGCGGGTTTTTAGCCAGGCGCGCTGGGTGCGCTTGAGCTCAGGTTGCGTCGCTGTGGCAGTTGTCATCAGTTGGCGATACAGCGTGCCCATCTGCGCGTCGAGCTCATAAAGCGGTTTATTCGCGCAAATCGTGTTTTCCACGTCGTTCGCCGCTTTGGTGCAGTCCATTGCCGCCGCACTCATTGGCTGGATAAACAGCAGCAAAAAGGCCGACAGGATGTAGCGTCCCTTGATGTACACGATTCAGTCCCTATGAAAATCCTTGAGCAGGCGCGCAGAGTAATACTCCAGGCAACATTCTTGAAGCTCCACCCTCAGGCCCCGGCACTTTTGGCCGATAACCCGAACGGTGAGTTCAGGCTCGCGCGAAATCGCTTGATGGCGCATGGCCTCCGGCTATCATCTGCGCGCCTGAAATCGCCTCGGTTCGTTTTCTTCAATTGCCTGGAAATCTTCGATGTCGTCGTATCACCAAAAAAGCTTTCTGATCGTCGATGATTTTTCCGATTTCCGCAGTTCCGTGCGTTCGATGTTGCGTGAGCTCGGCGTCAAGGATGTCGATACTGCCGACACTGGCGAGCAGGCGCTGAAGATGTGCTCGCAGAAGTCCTACGATTTCATTCTTCAGGACTTCCACCTCGGCGACGGCAAGAAGAATGGCCAGCAGGTGCTCGAAGACCTGATGTCGGAAAAGCTCATCAGCCACGAAGCCGTTTTCGTCATGGTCACCGCTGAGACCAGTCAGGCGATGGTGCTCAGCGCGCTGGAGCACGAGCCGGATGCGTACCTGACCAAGCCGTTCAACCGTTCCGGGCTGGCCCAGCGCTTTGAGCGTCTGGAGCAACGCAAGACGTTGCTCAAACCGATTCTGCAGGCCCTTGATCGCGGTAAGCCGGTCGAGGTGCTCAATGCCTGTATTGCCCTGTGCAAACAGGACATCCGCTATTCGCCGCTGTGCCTGCGCTACCGCGCCGATGCGCTGCGCGACATGAATCAGAACGAAGCGCTGGAGCGACTCTACGACGGCATCATTGCCGACCGTCCGTTGCCGTGGGCCTTCGCTGGATTGGGCAAGTTGCTGTTCAAACGCGGGCAGGTCTCGCAGGCCAAAGAGGTCTATGAAAAGGCCTTGAAAGTGTTCCCGATGATGCCGGCGCTGTATGACGGCATGGCTGACGTGCTGGTGGCCGAAGGCGACAGCAAAGGCGCGCAGCGGGTGCTGGAAGAAGCGATTCGTCTGTCGCCGCTGGCGGTGCGCCGTCAGGCTTTGCTCGGCAAACTGGCGATGGCCAACGAAGATTTCGAAACCGCCTCGCGGGCTTATCGTCAGGCCGTGGCGCAGGGCGCGCAGTCGCGTTTCAAGGATCCGGAAAGCAATCTTGGCCTGGCGCACGCGCTGATCAGCAAGGGCAGCGATCGCGGCCTCGACACGCGCACGCGTCTGGAGATCAACACTACGCTTAGTGCCGTGGCCAAGGAGAACCCGAGCGATCCCGGCCTGCAAATCCGTGCGCGGCTGATGAAGGCCACCAGCCTGTTGCTCAACGACGCCGAAACCGCCGACAAGCTCACCGAACAAGCACTGATGCGCCTCGATGGCATGGAGCAATTCATGAGTCCCGAGGCGGCGTTGCTGGTGGCCAAGCAGTTGCAGATGCTCGGTCAGGCCGAGGCGGGCACTTCGATGCTCAAGAGTTGCGCGGAGATTTACGGTGATGACCCGGCGGTGATGAAAGACATTGCCAAGCTCACCGACGATCCGACGATTCTCAGTTCAAGTAACGCTGCGGCCGATCTCAACCGCCAGGGCGTGCGCGTGTACAAGACCGGCAATCTGGTCGAGGCCCGCGAGGTGTTCCGCAAGGCGCTCAAGCTGCAACCGAAAAACATCAGTATTGCGCTGAACCTGGCCCAGTCGCTGCTGCACGGCACCGACACCAGTGTGCCGTCGGCGGAGCTGGAAGAATGTCGGGCCTGCCTGAAACTGGTGGGCCTGATGCCCGACACCGACGCGCGGTTTGCGCGTTATCAGAAGCTGAAAAGCAAGGCGTTTGGCGAATGAACCCAATTGATCCGGCGCTGGATTTTTCCACGGTGATTGCCTCCACCGTCCACGACATGAAGAACTCCCTGGCCATGCTGATGCAGGCGCACAGCCAATGGCTCGCGCGTCTGCCCAAAGAGCTGCGCGACGGCTCGGAACAGGGCGTGATCGACTTCGAGTTCGCCCACCTCAACGGCATGCTCGTGCAGTTGCTGGGGCTGTACAAACTTGGCGTGAATCAGTTGCCGCTGCAGCCGGCGTATCACGAACTCGACGATTTCATCGAGGCGCAACTGGCCGCGCATCAGGAAGTGTTTGCCAGTCGCGGCATCATCGCCACCTATGAAGTCGATCCGTTGAGCCCGCTGGGTTTCTTTGATCGCGAGCTGATCGCTTCGGTGCTCGGCAACTGCATCAACAATGCGATCCGCTACGCCCGCGAGTCGCTGCTGATTACCGTCAGCGACGAAGCCGGGCAACTGGTGTTGAGCATCAATGACGATGGCGACGGCTATCCGGCAGAGATGCTCGAGCGTCAGGCCGATTATGTGCAGGGCATCAATCACAGCAGCGGCAGCACCGGGCTGGGTCTGTATTTCGCCAATCGCATCGCCGCGCTGCATCAGCGCAACGGCGTGGAAGGGCGCACCGAAATCAGCAATGGCGGGCCGTTGGGCGGTGGGGTGTTCAGCCTCTACTTGCCCTGAGGTCTGGTGTAGGAGCTGCCGAAGGCTGCGATCTTTTGATTTTAAAAAGCAAGATCAAAAGATCGCAGCCTCGTTGCACTCGTCAGCTCCTACGGCTCCTGCGCAAGATCGGGATTTTTGTGGGCGCTGCTTGATATTCCGAACAGCCGCAGCCTATTTTGTCCGGGTCGCCGTTCGCGGCTCGCACAATAACAAGGATTGCGTCATGACAACCGATGGCCAGGGTTCACTCGCGCAGCGATTGACCGGCATTGATGAGATTGAATGTGTCACCCCGGATCTGAACGGTGTGCCACGGGGCAAGGTGATGACCGCCGAGGGTTTCCTCGAGGGGCGGCGTTTGCAGTTGGCGCGGGGTGTGCTGCTGCAATGCATCATGGGCGGCTATCCGCCGGCGCGGTTCTACGGCAGCGATGACGGCGATCTGGCGCTGGTTGCCGATCCTGCGCAGATTCACCGTTTGCCCTGGAGCGACGAGCCGCGTGCCATGGCGATTTGCGACGCCGACGAACTGAGCGGGGGGAGCTCAAGTCTCTCGACCCGTGGTCAGCTCAAAGCGGTCATCGCCCGTTACGCCGCGCACGGTCTGGCGCCGGTGGTGGCGACCGAGCTGGAATTTTTTGTCTTCGCACCGAACACCGATCCGACTCAGCCGTTCCGTCCGCCGGTCGGCCTCGACGGCCGTCGCGAGGATGGCCAGTCGGCGTTCAGCGTCAGTTCCAACAACGGTCTGCGGCCGTTCTTCAGCGAAGTGTATAAATGCATGGCCGCCCTGGGCCTGCCGCGCGACACCTTCATGCATGAAATGGGCGTCAGCCAGTTCGAGATCAATCTGCTGCACGGCGATCCGCTGCTGCTGGCCGATCAGACGTTCCTGTTCAAGCACCTGCTCAAGGAGGTCGCGCTCAAGCATGGCCTGAGCGTGGTGTGCATGGCCAAACCGCTGGCGCACACGCCGGGCAGTTCGATGCATATTCACCAGAGCATCGTTGAGATCGGCAGCGGCAAGAATGTCTTCACTGACTCGAACGGCGAGCCGACGTCGATGTTCCGCCACTTCATCGGCGGGCAACAGGCAGGCCTCGCCGATTTCACCGCACTGTTTGCGCCCAACGTGAATTCCTATCAGCGCCTGTGTCATCCGTACGCGTCGCCGAACAATGCCTGCTGGTCCCATGACAATCGCGCCGCCGGCTTGCGTATTCCCGCCAGCTCGCCGGTCGCACGTCGGGTCGAAAATCGTCTGCCGGGCGCCGACGCCAACCCTTATCTGGCGATCGCCGCCAGTCTGGCTGCGGGTTTGCACGGCATCGAACAGGAACTGGAGCCGAGCGCGGCAATCCAGGGAGAATTCGCCGTGCCGGATAATCTGGCCTTGCCGTGTACCTTGCACGCCGCGCTGGAGCGTCTGAAACGTAGCCAGTTGGCGAGGGAACTGTTCGGGTCGGAGTTCATCGAAGGCTACATCGCTTCGAAGACCATGGAGTTGACCAGCTTCTTTGATGAAATCACTCCCTGGGAGCGCCGTGTGCTGGCCGCCCAGGCCTGACGTATCGCTGCTGCCGGGCTGTCGATCTGACCGCCCGGTATTTACTGCAAGGAGCCGCTCGGAACGCCGATGCGCCAAATCTGGAAATCCTTTCGAGCGCTGTATTTCGCCTCGCTGATGATGTTGATCGGCTCAGGCCTTCTTTCTACTTATCTGGCTTTGCGTCTGGCTGCCGACAACGTCGACGGGCTGTGGGTCGGTGCGCTGATGGCGGCCAACTATTTCGGTCTGGTGCTGGGCGGCAAGATCGGCCATCGCCTGATCGCCCGGGTCGGGCATATCCGTGCCTACTCGGCGTGTGCCGGGATCGTCGGCGCGGCGGTGCTCGGCCATGGGCTGGTGGACTGGCTGCCGGCGTGGCTGGTGCTGCGGACGATCGTCGGTCTGGGCATGATGTGTCAGTACATGGTCATCGAGAGCTGGCTCAACGAGCAGGCCGATGCCAATCAGCGCGGGCTGGTGTTCAGCGGTTACATGATCGCCTCTTATCTGGGCCTGGTGCTGGGCCAGCTGATTCTGGTCATGCACCCCGGCCTCGGCCTGGAACTGCTGATGCTGGTGGCGCTGTGCTTTGCCCTGTGTCTGGTGCCGGTGACGTTGACCCGACGGATTCACCCGGCGCCTCTGCACCCTGCGCCGATGGAGCCGCGCTTCTTCATCAAACGCGTGCCGCAATCGCTGAGCACGGTGCTCGGCGCCGGTCTGATCATCGGTTCGTTCTACGGTCTGGCGCCGCTGTACGCCTCGCAACAGGGGCTGACGACCGAGCAGGTCGGTCTGTTCATGGGTAGCTGCATTTTTGCCGGTCTGCTGGTGCAGTGGCCGTTGGGCTGGTTGTCCGACCGTTATGACCGCGCGCTGCTGATTCGCTGCTTTGCCGGGTTTCTGGCGGTGGCGGCGTTGCCGTTGGCGATCATGCCGCAGGTGCCGCTGGAGGTGCTGTTCGTCGTCGGTTTCTTCTGTTCGCTGGTGCAGTTCTGCCTGTATCCGCTGGCGGTGGCGTTTTCCAACGACCACGTCGAAGGCGATCGCCGCGTGTCGCTGACCGCCATGCTGCTGGTGACCTACGGCGTCGGCGCGAGCATTGGGCCGCTGCTCGCGGGTGTACTGATGAAGTTTCTCGGCAGTCAGAGCCTGTATGCGTTCTTCAGTTTCTTCGCGTTGGTGCTGGTCTGGCGGATTCGTCCGAAAGCAGTGACCAACCTGCACCAGGTCGACGACGCACCGCTGCATCACGTGGCAATGCCGGACAGCATGTCGAGCTCGCCGCTGGTGGCGGCGCTTGACCCGCGTGTCGATGAGCAGGTGGTGCAGGAGCAGATGGTCCAGGACACGGCGCCGGTCACTCCTGAGCCTGAGCCCGAAGAGCAGCCGGAAGCAGTCGTTGAAACCGAACTGGACAGCGGCAATGACGACAAGCCAGCGCCAGATATCAGTGGTGGCCGGCCTTAAGTCGCACGTAAACATCGGCGCATAAAAAAAGGGCAGTCCCGCACAGGACTGCCCTTTTTATTGGTCACTGCGACTCAGAGATCGTCTTTGTCGAAACGCCGTGCTTCACGCTGCAACTGGTAAACAAAGCGCTCGACGTTGCGCGCAGCCTGGCCACTGATGTTGTGGAAGCGCAGACCGGCGAAGGTGATGTTGAGTTTTTCTTCGAAATGCAGATAGCGCAGTTCGACCGATGTTGGCTGGTTGCCGAACAGCGGCGGGGCGATCAGGCGATCGTAGACCTGGCCCAGTTGCAGGCGATCAGTGATGTCGCCTTCGAAGCGGAACTTGCAACCGGTCGCAGAAATATCCAGCAGCTTGCCCTGCAGAGGAACCTTGAGCTTTTCGCCGCCCAGTTCAACGCTGACCAGATCGGTGAGCTTCAACGCAGCGCGGAAGGCGTTACGGCGCTGGTGATAGACCACTTCGCTCGGCAGGTCGCCGGTGTAGAAACGGTCGCCGTCGGATTCTTCGATGTTCAGCGTGCCGTTGCATTCCCAGGCGATGCGCACGCCGTCATGAAAGCCTTCGACCTTGAACGGTTCGCCAGCCTGGAGGAAGCGTTCGCCGTCGCGTGGAATCATTTCGTCCAGCGCGATCGTTGCGGTTTCGCGGTCGACCTTGATCAGGTAACTCTGAAAGCGCTGGCTGCGTTCATGGAAGGTGATGATCAGCGGATCGTGGCTGTCTTGCAGCTGGCGCAGGTTGCTGGAGATTTCCAGTGGCGTGGTGAGCACCTTCGGAGGCTGCGGAGCATCATCCGCGCTTAGGGTGTTGGACACGGTTCTTCAATCTCCAGACAAAATAAGACTACGACTGGCCAGTATTTTGCCAGCATGTTGCGCAAGTGGATAGTGCAGGGTCAGCGAATGGCTCATGCCTGGCTGAGCGTTCGCGGCTTGACCGGTTTGGCAAAGGTCCCGCTGGCGTCGTACAGCGCTGGCGGCTCACCGCCGGTGAGGATCTTCAGCTGATTGGCCGTGGTCGCCTGCTGGATCTGGATCGACTGGCCGTTCTTGATGTTGGCCGCCTGGCACTGGGCGATCAGCGCGGTCAGGGCATCGCCCTGGGTCAGCAACTGGTCGCCAATGCTCGACTGGCTGGCCAGTTGCTCAAGACCTGTGCGATCGGTCGGCAGGTTGAGGCTGGCGAGGATTTCGCTGCGCTTGCGGCCATGCTGCTCGAGCAGAATGATCAACGCTTGCTTGGTCGCCAGAATTTCTTCCAGCAACGGCATGTCGCGACCATGCAAAGCGAGGGATTCGGTTTGCAATAACTCCAGCAATTGTTGCGCTGGAGCAAAGTCGTCGTTGATCAGTTGCAATAAGTTAGTGTCGTGCATGGCTGGCCTTGGGGTTTAAGCGTCCAAAAGCCTGGCGCCGGCAAAAGCCTAGCGCTGGGCTTCGAAGTTGAGCAGTTTGCTGGCTACACGGTTGCTGTCGACTTTATAGCTGCCATCGGCAATCGCGGCTTTCAACTCGGCCACTCGGGCTTTGTCGACAGCAGGCTGATCGCGCAGCTTGTCAGTGACCTTCTGCAACTGTTGAGCCTCATTGCTGAGGTGTACCGACTCCCCGCTTTTGGCGACATTGGCCTGTTCGGCCTGGGTATTCAGCGGCGCGGAGGGGCTGTTTTCAGCGCTTTCCTTGGCGTTGCTGGTACGTGTGCTGCCGGTTAGTGACGAGGAACTGTTCAATCGGTTGAAATCGATAACCATGATAAAAAACCTCTGGGAATTTGGACGCTTGCCATGTTTTCGGCTATCCCCTGAAAAACTTTAGGCCCAATCAACCATAAGCTTGCATGCGCCGTTGCGAGACCTGCTGCGGCACAGTTTAGGGAAGCGACGGGATCGGCGCCAGTTTTCTCCACGAGGCTTTTACATGGCCACTTCGACCTGTCCCGGCGCAATCACCTGCGCCTTGATAACTCTTTGAGAATTAAGGTTTTTTACTCGAATCTGTTCTTTCATGCCGCCATTGGAGAGCGCTTCCCCCGGCATGCGTACGGCAAGGGTGCCGCTGCGCGCAGTGATCACCACCTGGTCACCCTTGCGCACCACTTCGGCCTGTTCCAGATGCACCAGTGTGATGACCTGATCGGCGACCGTTGGTCGGGTAAGTTTCTGCCCGATCGCTTCGTCGACGGAAGTCAGGAAACCCTGGTTGATCGTGCTGACGTCGCGCTCGCGCAAGGTCACATCCTGCGGCTCGATAATGCCGGCGCGTTTCAGCGGACGAGTGGTCGTCACGATCTCGCGAAACAGGCGGACTTGAGCGGGTACGAACACCGTCCAGGGCGAACTGCCTTCGCAGCGAACCTTCACCGTGACGCGGCCCAGCGGGCGTGCCGGGCTCTCCAGCGTGGCTGTCAATTCCTTGTCGCACATGGGCATGCGCATGCGCGGGTCGAGCTGGTTGACTTCGATTTCGTAGCGGCCTTCGGTTTGACTGGAAGCCAAATAGTCTTCTACGGTGAATTCAAGAAAGCCCTGAGTCACGCCGATAAGCATATCAGGCAAGGTAACCGCATCTGCATGGGCAGGACTGCCAGCAAGCAAGCAGCAAACGGCGGCCACCGCGCAAAGCCCTTTGCGAAGGGAGGATGTCAGGCGTCGGGAAAATGTCGTTTGAGCGTTCATACGAGTTAAAAAGCAAGCGCCGTGCCGTTTAGCAATGAATGTGCGTCGCAACAACACTTGGCGTTGGTGTAGGAGTCTGGGCATGGCTGGTGTAATGGATTCGGTGAACCAGCGCACGCAACTGGTAGGGCAGAATCGCCTCGAGCTGCTGTTGTTCCGTCTCGACGGGCCGCAGCTCTACGGGATCAACGTGTTCAAGGTACGGGAAGTGTTGCAGTGCCCGTCCCTGACGTTGATGCCCAAATCCAGTCCTGTCGTGTGCGGGGTAGCGAATATACGGGGAGCGACCATTCCGATCCTGGATCTGGCAATGGCAACGGGCTCCGGTGCGTTGAAAGACAAGAACAGTCCGTTCGTGATCATCACGGAGTACAACACCAAGACCCAGGGTTTCCTGGTCCGCTCGGTGGAGCGCATCGTCAACATGAACTGGGAAGAGATCCATCCGCCACCCAAGGGTACCGGTCGCGATCACTACCTGACCGCTGTGACGCGGGTCGACAACCAGTTGGTCGAAATCATCGACGTCGAGAAGGTGCTGGCCGAAGTGGCGCCGACGCCGGAAGCGATTTCGGTGGGCGTGGTCGATGTCGAGACGCAGACCAAGGCGTTGTCGCTGCGGGTGCTGACGGTCGATGACTCGTCGGTGGCGCGCAAGCAGGTCACGCGTTGTCTGCAGACCATCGGTGTCGAAGTGGTGGCGCTGAACGACGGCAAGCAGGCGCTGGATTACCTGCGCAAGCTGGTCGACGAGGGCAAGAAGCCGGAAGAAGAGTTCCTGATGATGATTTCCGACATCGAGATGCCGGAGATGGACGGGTACACCCTGACGGCGGAAATCCGCGGCGACGCACGCATGCAAAAGCTCCATATCATCCTGCATACTTCGTTGTCGGGGGTATTCAATCAGGCGATGGTGAAGAAAGTCGGTGCTGATGACTTCTTGGCCAAATTCCGTCCTGATGACCTCGCATCCCGGGTAGTCGACCGGATCAAAGCAGCAGATATCAGCTAGGGGCCTTCTGCCCCTGGCGGTCAACACGATTTAAGAGGCGGCATCATTGTCTACGGGTAATTTGGATTTCGAACAGTTCCGGGTCTTCCTGGAAAAAGCCTGTGGCATTCTGCTCGGTGAAAACAAGCAGTATCTGGTCTCGAGCCGTCTCAACAAACTGATGGAGCAGCAAGGCATCAAGTCCCTGGGTGAGCTGGTACAGCGCATCCAGACCCAGCCGCGCAGCGGTTTGCGCGAGCAGGTGGTCGATGCCATGACGACCAACGAAACCCTGTGGTTTCGCGACACCTATCCGTTTGAAGTCTTGAAGAACAAGGTACTGCCGGAAGCGATCAAGGCCAGCCCCAACCAGCGTCTGCGGATCTGGTCGGCGGCCTGCTCGTCGGGACAGGAACCGTACTCGCTGTCGATGTCGATCGACGAGTTCGAGCGCAGCAACCTGGGGCAGTTGAAGATGGGTGTGCAGATCGTTGCCACCGATCTGTCGGGCCTGATGCTCAACAACTGCAAGACCGGCGAGTACGACAGCCTGGCGATCGGTCGTGGCCTGTCGCCGGAACGCCTGCAACGCTACTTCGACCCGAAAGGGCCGGGGCGCTGGGTGGTCAAGGCGCCGATCAAGAGCCGGGTGGAATTCCGCTCTTTCAACCTGCTCGACAGTTACGCAGCGCTGGGCAAGTTCGACATCGTGTTCTGCCGCAACGTGTTGATCTACTTCTCTGCCGAAGTGAAGAAGGACATCCTGTTGCGCATTCACAGCACGTTGAAGCCGGGCGGGTATCTGTTCCTTGGCGCTTCGGAAGCGCTGAACGGATTGCCGGATCATTACCAGATGGTTCAGTGCAGCCCGGGGATTATTTACAAGGCGAAATAAGCGGTTTGCGCTGATACAAAAAACGGGAAGCCCGCAAAGGCCTCCCGTTTTTTATGCCCGAAGAAATTCTCTTAACACCAACAATCCCTGTGGGAGCGAGCTTGCTCGCGAAGAGGCCGTCACATTCTGCATTTGCATTGGCTGACACGCCGCCTTCGCG
>NZ_JASCPT010000036.1:0-43112 GCF_029959775.1 Pseudomonas sp. PS01270
GTGTATCAGTCACCATTCATATCGACTGACACTGCGCATTCGCGAGCAGGCTCGCTCCCACATGGGCTCGACGTTGCCCTGGTTACGCGGTCTTCCAGGTGATCTCTTCTTCCCCGTCTTCGCTGATGCGAATCCAGCGATCGGCGGTTTCTTCACCTTCTTCTTCGACCCACGTCCCCGGTGCACAACGCACTTCGACGTTCAGTGCGGCAAAGGCTGCGCGGGCGCAGGCGATGTCGTCGTCCCAGGGGGTCTGGTCGCTTTCCAGGAACAGGCTGTTCCACTTGCCCACGGCTTTCGGCAGCCAGGTCACCGGCACGTTGCCGGCCTTGCACTTGTACGTCTGGCCTTTCTGCACCCAGTCGCTGCACGGGCCAAGCGCTTGGCCGAGCCAGGCGGCGATGGCCTTGTGGTCGACGTCGGCGTCTTTCAGGTAAATCTCGATGTCCGGTTGGCGCATGGATGTCCTCACTGCGGGTCTGAAAAATCCATTCGCGGATTTAGCCGGCCCCGGGCCTGTGCCCGAGACCAAAAGTTATTGAAGAACGAAATAATCGTAGCGCATCGACACGGTGGTCTCGAGCGGCTCGGCCTGCTCGATCACCGCCGCACGACGCTCGGCACTGGCACGCCAGCCGTGAGGCGTCATCGCCAACAGGTTGGCGCGGTCCTCGGGCTTGTGCAGAGTCAGCTTGAATTCCAGGGTTTCGCTGTGCGCCAAAACCATGCCTGCCGGCACCAGGGCCAGGTGCTTGTCGTCGGTGTATTCGCGCACTTCGTCGTACAGGCGTTCGCGCAATTCCATCAGATGGCCGCGGGTCGGGCCGACCTTCATCAGGCCGCCGCCGACGCTGAGCAGACGCTTGGCTTCCTCCCAGTCCAACGGACTGAAGACGCTGGCGAGAAACTGGCAACTGCCTGAAGCCAATGGCACGCGGGCCATGCTGGCGATCAACCAGGTGATCGCCGGATTGCGCTTGCAGGCGCGTTTGACCGCTTCGCGGGAGATATCCAGCGCGTAGCCATCAGCGCTCGGCAAAGCTTCGGCGATTTGCGCGGTGTAGTAACCCTCGCCACAACCGATGTCGACCCAGCGCTCCGGCGCATAACTCGCCGCCAATTCAGCCAGACGCCTGGCCACTGGCGCGTAATGCCCGGCGTTGAGGAAATCACGCCGCGCCTCGACCATCGCTTGATTGTCGCCCGGGTCGCGGCTGTTCTTGTGCTGCACCGGCAACAGGTTCAGATAACCCTGACGCGCACGGTCAAACCGATGCCCGGCGGGGCAGACCACGCCGTTGTCGACCGCGTTGAGCGGCTCACTGCAGATCGGGCACGCGAGCATCAGGCGAGCAACTTGATCAGGGTCTGGTAATAGATTTCGGTCAGCACATCGAGATCGGCTGCCAGCACGCGCTCGTTGACCTGGTGGATGGTCGCGTTGACCGGGCCCAGTTCAACCACTTGCGTGCCCATGGTCGCGATGAAGCGGCCATCGGAGGTGCCGCCGCTGGTCGACGCCTTGGTCTCGCGACCGGTGATGTCCTTGATGCTCGACGACACCGCATCGAGCAGCGCGCCCGGTTCGGTGAGGAATGGCAGGCCGGACAGCGCCCAGTCGATGTGCCAGTCCAGACCATGCTTGTCGAGGATGTCGGCAACGCGTTTCTGCAGGCCTTCGACGGTCGATTCGGTGGAGAAACGGAAGTTGAACACCGCCACCAGATCACCCGGGATCACGTTGGTCGCGCCGGTGCCGGAATTGAGGTTGGAAATCTGGAAACTGGTCGGCGGGAAGAAATCGTTGCCGTGGTCCCAGTGCTCGGCGGCCAGCTCTGCCAGCGCCGGAGCGGCGAGGTGGATCGGGTTCTTCGCCAGGTGCGGGTAGGCCACGTGGCCCTGCACGCCTTTGACCGTGAGCTTGGCACCGAGGGAGCCGCGACGGCCGTTTTTTACCACATCGCCGACCAGCGTGGTGCTCGACGGTTCGCCAACGATGCACCAGTCCAGACGCTCCTTGCGCGCGACCAGACGCTCGACCACAGCCTTGGTGCCGTGATGCGCCGGGCCTTCTTCATCGCTGGTGATGAGGAAAGCGACCTTGCCCTTGTGATTCGGATAGTCGGCGACGAAGCGTTCAGCGGCGACTGTCATCGATGCCAGGCTGCCTTTCATGTCTGCCGCGCCACGGCCGCAGAGCATGCCATGTTCGTCGATCACGGCATTGAACGGATCGATCTGCCATGCGGTAACCGGACCGGTCGGCACCACGTCGGTGTGGCCGGCGAAGCACAGCACCGGGCCGTCGTTGTTGCCATGAGTGGCCCAGAAGTTATCCACATCTTCGATGCGCATCGGCTCCAGGGTGAAACCGGCATCGCCCAGGCGCTGCATCATCTGCTTCTGGCAGTCGGCATCGATTGGGGTCACGGAAGGACGGCGGATCAGGTCGATGGCCAGTTGAAGGGTCGGCGATAGGTCGGCGTGGGCCGTCATGGAAAACTCCGGATCATGAATTTGAGCGAGGCCAATGTGGGAGCGAGCTTGCTCGCGAAAGCGGTGTAACAGGCAACATAAGGGTTGAATGTTACAAAGCCTTCGCGAGCAAGCTCGCTCCCACAGGGATAGGAGCGCGCCCGCAAAATGGCGGTTATCTTAAAGCAAAACGGCGACCATTGGCCGCCGTTTAGTGCTGCGTTGCGGATTTAGACGACCGGTGCCGGCTCAGCCTTGGCCGCAGGTTTGGGCAGCGACGACAGGAACGCCATGATCAGCGCCGCCAGATACGGCAGCGACTGCACCAGCAGCATGGTTACCCAGAAGCGCATGTCATTGCTCGGAATGCCCTGCACCAGGAAGATCCCCAGCGCCGCGCCCCACAGCAACAGCATGATGAACAGCTCCTCGCGAGCCTCGCTGATCGCCACCCAGAAACCGTGGTTGTCAGCGTTTTTCGGCGTGCGGAAGAACGGAATGCTGCTGGTGAAGAAACCGTACAGCACCGCTTTGGCGATGGTGTGCGACAACGCCAGCCCGGCCAGCGCCGCGCAGAACGCATCCTTCAGATTCACACCGACGGCGCGGCGATAAAGGAAGATGATCTTGCCGACCTTGAACACGAAAAGCGCCAGTGGCGGGATCGCGAAAATCAGCAACGGCGGATCGACCCGTTGCGGCACGATGATCATCGCCGCCGACCACAACAGCGCGCCAACGGTGAAGAAGATGTTCATGCCATCGGCGACCCACGGCAGCCAGCCGGCGAGGAAGTGATAACGCTGGCCACGGGTCAGTTCGGTGTCCTTGCCGCGCAGCAGGCTGCGGGTGTGGCGCTTGATGATCTGGATCGCGCCATACGCCCAGCGGAAACGCTGTTTCTTGAAGTCGATGAAGGTATCCGGCATCAGGCCTTTGCCGTAGCTGTCGTGGTAATACGCCGCCGACAGGCCCTTCTCGAACACGCGCAGACCGAGCTCGGCGTCTTCACATATGCACCAGTCAGCCCAGCCCAATTCTTCCAGCACGGAACGGCGGGTCATGGTCATGGTGCCGTGCTGAATGATCGCGTCACGGTCGTTGCGGGTGACCATGCCGATGTGAAAGAAGCCCTTGTATTCGGCGTAGCAGAGCTTCTTGAAGGTGCTTTCGTTCTGGTCGCGATAATCCTGCGGCGACTGCACCACGGCGATTTTCGGGTCGGCGAAGTGCGGCACCATGTGCTTGAGCCAGTTCGGGTGCACGCAGTAGTCGGAGTCGATCACCGCGATCACTTCGGCGTCCTTGGCGGTATGCGGAATCAGGTAGTTCAGTGCGCCGCCCTTGAAACCGGCCAGCGGTGAAACGTGGAAGAACTTGAAGCGCGGGCCGAGGGTTTCGCAGTAGTCGCGTACCGGTTCCCACACCGCCGGATCCTTGGTGTTGTTGTCGATGATCAGGACTTCGAAGTCGGGATAGTCGAGGGCGGCGAGGGCGTCGAGGGTCTGTTTGACCATCTCCGGTGGCTCGTTGTAGCAGGGCACGTGGATCGACACTTTCGGCCGGTAGTCGGAATCGCCCAGCACCGGCAGGAATTCCCGGCGGCGCTTGTGAATCCACACCGCTTCGGCCAGTTCATGGGCCTCGGTGAGCAGGACGATGAATACCCCGAGCGCACCGAGCGCCAGGAGAAATCCGACCGTGAGGCTGAACCACGTGCTGTATTGCTGGCTGTAGTCGTAACCGATGTACACCAGCACTGAGCCGCAGAGGAACGCGATAAACGTCAGGAACGTGCGACCGCGCTGGCGCAGCGCCGAGCCGTCGATCATCAGCAGGGTCAGCGACAGCAGCGCCAGCACCACCGAGCCGATGGCCAGCACGCGCCACTGCGGAATCGCCACCACCGGGCCTTCGAAATTGAATTTCTGCTGGCGCGCGGCGTTGAACACGCCCCAGTAGGCGCCGACCGAACCTTCATCGCTGGCCTTCCACGGCTGGTCGAACGCTTCGATCACGAAGTAGTTGAAGCCTTGGCGATTGAGCTTGTTGACCAGTGTGCGCAGGTAAATCGCCTGATCTGCCGGCGAGGCATCGGCGCCACCGCGCATGCGACCATTGCTCGGCCAGCCGACCTCGGAAAGCAGCAGCGGTTTTTTCGGAAAGAGTTTTTTCAGATCGCGGGCGCGGTCGAAGACGAACTGGCCGGCCTTGTCCACCGGAATGAATTCCCAGTAGGGCAGGACGTGGGCGGCGATCAGGTCAACGTGTTTGGCCAGTTGCGGGTATTTCTCCCAGATATGCCATTGCTCGGAGGTGGTCACCGGTACTTTTACCGCAGCGCGCACCCGATCCAGCAGAACGATCAGGGCTTCCGGGGTGATTTCCTCGCGAAACAGCGCCTCGTTGCCGACCACCACGCGCACGACGCTGCGCGAGGTGTTGGCCAGTTCGATGGCTTTGGTGATTTCCCGTTCGTTGCGTTCCTGGTCCGGGCTGATCCAGATGCCGAGGGTGACGCGCAGGCCGAATTCTTCAGCCAGTTTCGGGATGTCTCCCAGCGAACCGTCGACCGAATAGATACGGATGTTGTCGGTCAGCTTGCTCATGATTTCCAGGTCACGGCGCATTTCATCGTCAGACGGATACTGATCCTTCTGTGGGAATTGCCCCTGCTGGAATGGCGAATACGAGAAGCCGGAGATTTGCTGCGGCCAGTTCGGCGCCGTGACCGGGCGATTGACCAGCGCCCAGAAACCGGTGAACAAGGCAGCGATGGCCAGCACCACCACCAGGTTGAGTCCAAATTTACGCGATGACATAGCTGTTTCGGGTTCCAAAGGCTGTGGAACGAAGGATCGGTCGGATAGACGCCCGAGGGGCGCGCATCCTACACCGGCGGTTAACCAGCCGTACAACTGACGGGAAAATGCCTGACATTGGGCAGCCGTCTCTGACTTAAGTTCTTACACTTGTCGCTTGCAGCTTAAAACTTGTCGCTGCGTGGCCCTATAATGCGCGCCGGTTTTTGGGGTAATGGTCATGAGTACAGAAGATCCGCGGTTTGCAGGCATCGCCCGTTTGTATGGCATCGAGGGCCTGGAACGCTTGCGCGCCGCCCATGTGGCGATCGTCGGCGTTGGTGGCGTCGGTTCTTGGGCGGCGGAAGCCATCGCCCGTTGCGGGGTTGGCGAGATATCGCTGTTCGACCTCGACGACGTCTGCGTCAGCAATGCCAACCGCCAGTTGCATGCGCTGGACAGCACCGTCGGCAAACCCAAGGTCGAGGTGATGGCCGAGCGTCTGCGCGGGATCAATCCTGATTGCACGGTGCACGCCGTGGCCGATTTCGTCACCCGCGACACCATGGCCGAATACATCACGCCGAACATCGACTGCGTGATCGACTGCATCGATGCGGTCAATGCCAAAGCGGCGCTGATCGCTTGGTGCAAACGCCGCAAGATCCAGATCATCACCACCGGCGGCGCGGGCGGGCAGATCGATCCGACGCTGATTCAGGTCTGCGACTTGAACCGTACCTTTAACGATCCGCTGGCCTCGAAAGTCCGTTCGACGTTGCGCCGGGACTACGGCTTTTCCCGCACCGTGACCCGCCACTACAGCGTGCCGTGTGTGTTTTCCACCGAACAGCTGCGCTACCCGAAACCGGACGGCAGCATTTGTCTGCAGAAGAGTTTTGTCGGCGACGGCGTGAAGCTCGACTGCGCCGGCGGGTTTGGCGCGGTGATGATGGTTACCGCGACGTTTGGCATGGTCGCGGCGACCAAGGCTGTGGACAAGATTGTCGCTGGTGTTCGGCGCCCGGCGGACCGGGTCAAGCCTCAAGCCTGAGGGTATTAATGAGGGCCTCTTCGCGAGCAGGCTCGCTCCCACAGGGAAATGCATTTCCATTGTGGGAGCGAGCCTGCTCGCGAAGGCGATTAGCGCGCCAACTCATTCATCCGCTGGAGCACCGCATTCAGGCCATTGCTGCGCGAAGGCGACAACTGCCGCGACAACCCCAGCTGATTGAACCACTCCGGCAGATCCAGCTGCTGCAACTCCGCCGCCGACAAGCCGTTGACCCGCAACAGCAGCAACGCCACCAACCCGCGAATCATCCGCGCATCGCTGCTCGCCTTGAACTGCCAGTGCCCGTCGCGCAACTCACCGACCAGCCATACCTGACTCTCACAGCCATGCACCCGGTTGGCCTCGCACTTTTGCGCGTCATCCAGCGCCGGCAAGCGATCGCCAAACTGCATCAGCAACCGCGCCCGCTGTTCCCAGCCCGCCGCAGTCTGAAACGTCTGCAGCGCTTCGGCCGCTTCCACCGGCAGGCTCATCGCAACATCTCCAGCGCCTGATCCAGCGCCTCGAAAAAGCGCTCCAGATCTTCCGAATCGTTATACAGCGCCAGCGACACGCGAATCGCGCCGGCCAGTTCGAAGCTTTTCATCAGCGGCATGGCGCAGTGATGCCCCGCACGCACGGCGATGCCTTGTTCGGTAAGCAGATGCGCCAGATCAGCGTTGTGCACGCCTTCGACGACAAAACTGGCCAGCGCCAGTTGCGGCTTGCCCAGCAGGCGAATGCCATTGCGGGCGGCGAGGCCGCGCAACAGGTAGTCGTGCAGCGCCGCTTCGTGGGCAGACACGGCTTGCTGATCCAGTCCAGCCAGATAATCCAGCGTGGCGCCGAGGCCGATGACACTGGCGATCGGCGGTGTGCCCGCCTCGAACCCCAACGGCGCCGGGCGGAAGCGCGAATCCTGATAGTTGGCGTCGAGCACCATCTCGCCGCCGAATTGCCAATGCTGCAATTGCTCCAGCGCAGCGTTGCGCCCGAACAGCACGCCGAGGCCATCGGGGCCGTAGAGCTTGTGGCTGGAAAACACATAGAAGTCGCAACCCAGCGCCTGCACGTCATGCCGGCCGTGCACCACGCCTTGCGCGCCATCGACTACCGTCAGCGCGTTCTGCGCCTTGGCCATGCCGAGCAAAGCGGTCAGCGGTTGCCAGGCACCAAGGACGTTGGACAGCTGACTGACTGCCAGCAAACGCGTGCGCGGGCCGATCAGGTGTACGGCAGCGCCGAGGTCGATCAGGCCGTCGGCATCCAGCGGCAGGATCACCAGTTTCAGATTGCGACGTTGCGCCAGTTGCTGCCACGGCAGCAGGTTGGCGTGATGCTCCAGGGCGCTGATGACAATCTCATCGCCCGGCTGAAACAGAGGCTCCAGACCATAAGCCAGCAGATTCAGCGCGCTGGTGGCGCCGTGGGTGAAGATGATTTGCCCGCTGTCACCGGCATTCAGCCATTGGCCAACCTTGCGCCGACTGTCTTCGAACGCTTGCGTCGCGTGGGCACCGGGCAGGTGTTGCGCACGATGCACATTGGCCGCGCCGTTGGCGTAGTAATGCGTCAGTGCGTCGAGCAGGGCCTGGGGTTTTTGCGTGGTGGCGGCGCTGTCCAGATAGGTCTGGTCTTGCCGTTGCAGGGCGGCGAGAGCCGGGAAATCGGCGCGCCAGGGGGAGGGGATCATCATGGGTTCAGCCCTGTGAAATTGGGCGGGGTGTACGCCAAACCTTGTGGGAGCGAACCTGCTCGCGAAAGCGTCATTGAGGACGCCAGAAGTTTCGCGAGCAGACTCGCTCCCACAGGCCTACAGCGCTTAGTTGTGAGCGTGCAGCGCTTCGTTCAGTTCGATCGCCGATTTGTGGGTCTTGCACTCCACAGCACCGGTTTCCGAATTACGACGGAACAGCAGGTCAGTCTGACCAGCCAGCTCACGCGCCTTCACAACCTTGACCAGATTGTTGTGCTCGTCCAGCAGCGCAACCTTGGTGCCAGCGGTGACGTACAGGCCCGACTCCACAGTGTTGCGGTCGCCCAACGGAATGCCGATACCGGCGTTGGCGCCGATCAGGCAGCCTTCGCCGACCTTGATCACGATGTTGCCACCGCCCGACAGGGTGCCCATGGTCGAGCAACCGCCGCCCAGGTCCGAACCCTTGCCGACGAAGACGCCAGCGGAAACGCGGCCTTCGATCATGCCCGGGCCTTCGGTGCCGGCGTTGAAGTTGATGAAACCTTCGTGCATGACGGTGGTGCCTTCGCCGACATAGGCGCCCAGACGCAGACGTGCAGCATCAGCGATACGCACGCCGGCCGGTACCACGTAGTCGGTCATTTTCGGGAACTTGTCCACCGAGAACACTTCCAGCAGCTCGCCGCGCAGGCGCGCTTCGAGTTGCATTTCCGCCAGTTCGCTCAGGTCGATCGCGCCCTGGCTGGTCCACGCCACGTTCGGCAGCAGCGGGAAGATACCGGCCAGGCTCACGCCGTGCGGCTTGACCAGACGGTGCGAGAGCAGATGCAGCTTGAGGTAGGCCTCAGGCGTGGAGGTCAGTTGCGCGTCTTCGGCCAGCAGCGTGGCGACCAGCGGCTTGTGGCTTTCGGCCAGGCGGGTCAGCAGCTTGCCTTGCACGGCGTCGATGCCTTTCACGGCTTCAGCCAGTTGCGCGGCCTGGGCGGTGGTGAAGGTGATGGCCTGGTTGCCTTCGCTGTAACCGAGGATCGGCGCAACAGCCGCGACCAGTTCGGCCGAAGGGTTGAGCAGTGGCTGTGCGTAGAACACTTCCAGCCATGCGCCTTGACGGTTCTGGGTGCCGACACCAAAGGCGATGCTGAACAGGGAATTGGACATGTGAATACCTCTACAAAGAGTGACGGGCTGCTTACTTCAGAGCGGCCGCGTAGATATCTGGCTTGAAGCCAATCAGGGTTCGGTCACCGAGATCGAGCACCGGGCGCTTGATCATCGAGGGTTGTGCGAGCATCAGTTCGATGGCTTTCGCCTGGTCGAGATCGGCTTTGCGTTCGTCGTCGAGTTTGCGAAAGGTCGTGCCGGCGCGGTTCAGCACGGTTTGCCAGCCGTGCTCGTCGCACCATTGGGTCAGGTGCTCACGGTCAATGCCGGCGGTCTTGTAATCGTGAAAGTCATAACTGACAGCGTGTTCATCGAGCCAGGTGCGCGCCTTTTTCATGGTGTCGCAGGCTTTGATGCCGAAAAGGTGCAACGTTTTACTTGAAACGGCCAAGGAATCGCCCCCTTTACAGGTGCTGGAAAAAAATGGTGACGGATTATGCCATGACCGGACGGTTTCGTCGGCCACGGTTGTCGTAACGCTGTAAAACCTGTGGGAGCGAGCTTGCTCGCGAAGGGGGCCTTTCAGTCAATTTCTGTGCTGAATGACACACCGCATTCGCGAGCAAGCTCGCTCCCACATTTAGTCCGGCGTCTGGCCGTGCGACATAGGTGCAACGGTCAGCCACAGCCTAAGGCGCTAATATGGCAGTTCAACGCTGTCGATCGCCTGAGATTCTGGTTTTATGCAAACTGCTTACACCGTCCTCATCCTGCTGATGCTGGTCAGCGTCTCGCGACTGGTCGGGCGGGTCATCCCGCTGCCATTGCCGCTGGTGCAAATCGCCGCCGGTGCCTTGCTCGCCTGGCCGACCCTGGGGCTGCACGTCGCCCTCGACCCGGAATTGTTCCTGTTTCTGTTCCTGCCGCCGCTGCTGTTTTCCGATGGCTGGCGCATGCCCAAACGCGCCTTCTGGCAATTGCGTGGACCGATCCTGACCCTGGCCGTCGGCCTTGTTCTGTTCACCGTGGTCGGTGCCGGCTATTTCATTCATTGGCTATTGCCAACGATTCCGTTGCCGGTGGCCTTTGCCCTGGCAGCGGTTTTGTCGCCAACGGACGCCGTGGCGGTTTCAGCGATTTCGCAGAACCGTCTCCCGACGCCGCTGATGCACATCCTTCAGGGCGAGGCGCTGATGAATGACGCCTCAGGCCTGGTGACCTTCAAGTTCGCCCTCGCTGCAGCGGTCACGGGCGTGTTTTCGCTGACCAATGCCAGTCTGACCTTCGTCGCGGTCGCGCTCGGTGGTCTGGCGGTCGGTGTGGCGTTGAGCTGGCTGGTCGGACGCCTGCGCGCGTGGATGATCGCCCGGGGCTGGGACGATCCGGCCACTCACGTGGTGTTCATGTTGCTGCTGCCGTTCGCCGCTTATGTACTGGCCGAACGTCTGGGCGCTTCAGGGATTCTCTCGGCGGTGGCAGCGGGGATGATGCAGAGCTGGCTCGATCTGTTGCCACGCCAGACCAGCACGCGATTGCTTAATCGCAGCGTTTGGGCGCTGCTCGAATTTGCGTTCAATGGCTTGATCTTCCTGCTGCTTGGCCTGCAATTGCCAGACATCATCAAGGCGGTGGTCAGCCATGAGCCGACGCTGTGGCCGACGCTGTTCTATCGCTGCCTCGATGTGTTGGCGATCTTCGTCGCGCTGGTGCTGCTGCGGTTCATCTGGGTGCAAAGCATCTGGCGCTTGTCGGTGTTGCTGCGCCGAGTGCGCGGCAAGGGCGAGCTGACGCAAGTGCCGACGGCGCGTTCATGCTGGTTGCTGACGGTGGGCGGTGTGCGCGGGGCGGTGACGCTGGCGGGCGTGATGTCGGTGCCGATGCTGATCGGCGCCGAGGCTTTTCCTGAACGCGACTTGCTGATCTTCATTGCTGCCGGGGTGATTCTGCTGTCGCTGGTCTCGGCCTGTATCGCGCTGCCCTTGCTGCTGCGCGGCATCGACAAAAGTCCCGACGACAAGCGTCGTCAGGAGGTGCGCGACGCATGGCGCAAGCCGGCCGAAGCGGCGATTCACTCGCTGGAAAGCGAAGAAGTGGTCCCACAGGATGCCGCTCAAGCGGCGCTGGCGGCGGAGCTCAAGGCGCGGATCATGTCCGAATATCGCCATCAACTTGATGTATTCAACGATTCCGCCGAAGCCCAGGCGCTGGCATTCCAGATGGATCTGCTTGAGCGTCGCCTGCGTTTGAAAGCGCTGCGCGCGCAACGTCTGGAACTCTACAGCCTCAGTCGTCAGCACCAGATCGGTGATGACGTGTTGCGAGAAGTGCTCGGGGAACTGGATTTGAGCGAGGCCAATCTGGGGCAGGTCAAATAACCGCTTGAGCGCTTGCAGCAGGGGACTGCCGCAAGCGCTCCGTGATCACTTCTGGCGGGTGATGAAGTCACGAATCCGTTCGGCGGCTTCGACGCATTCCGCCAGCGGCGCAACCAGCGCCATGCGCACACGCCCGGCGCCAGGATTGACGCCATCGACATCGCGAGACAGATACGAGCCCGGCACCACGGTCACGTGTTCCTGCTCGAACAGATCGCGGCAGAACGCCGCATCATCGCCCTGCACATTCGGCCACAGATAGAAGCTGCCATCCGGGCGCTGTACGTCCATGACCGGGCTGAGAATGTTCAGCACCGCATCGAACTTCTCGCGATACAGCGCACGGTTGGCGCGCACATGCACTTCGTCATTCCACGCGGCAACGCTGGCCAGTTGAGTCTGTACCGGCATCGCGCAGCCGTGGTAAGTGCGATAGAGCAGGAAACCCTTGAGGATGTCGGCATTGCCGGCAACGAAGCCTGAACGCAGGCCCGGAAGGTTGGAGCGCTTGGACAGGCTGTGAAAGACCACGCAGCGCTTGAAGTCATTGCGGCCCAGTTCGACGCAGGCGCTGAGCAGGCCTGGCGGCGGGGTTTGTTCGTCGAAGTACAGTTCGCTGTAGCACTCGTCGGCGGCAATGACGAAGTCGTACTGATCAGCCAAGGCGATCAGCTTCTTCAGGGTCTCAACCGGAATCAGCGCGCCGGTCGGGTTGCCCGGCGAGCACAGGAACAGAATCTGGCAACGCTGCCAGATATCCGGTGCTACCGCGTCGAAGTCCGGGTTGAAGCCGTTTTCATCCAGGCATGGCAGGTAATGCGGCTTGGCCCCGGCGAGGAACGCCGCGCCTTCGTAGATCTGATAGAACGGGTTCGGGCTGACCACCAGCGCATCGTCGCCACGGTTGACCACGGTCTGGGTGAAGGCGAACAGCGCTTCACGGGTGCCGTTGACCGGTAGCACATTGCGCGCCGGATCGATCCAGCCGTTCGGCACGCCAAAACGACGCTCGCACCAGCCGGCGATGGCTTCGCGCAGGGCCGGGATGCCGAGGGTGGTCGGGTACACCGCCATCTGATCCAGACTGTTCGCCAGCGCTTCGGCGACAAAGCTCGGCGAACGGTGTTTCGGCTCGCCGATCGACAGGGCGATCGGGCGTTTGTCCGGGTTCGGCGTAACGCTGCCGAGCAGGGCGCGGAGCTTTTCGAACGGGTACGGCTGGAGCTGGTTCAGAGCGTTGTTCATGGGGGCCTCTTTTAAATGCTCAAGAGCTTTCTGTGGCGAGGGGATTTATCCCCGTTGGGCTGCGCAGCGGCCCCAAAACCATTCACTGCGGTTCAACTGAATGTCCGCATACACAGGTTTTACGACTGCTTCGCAGCCGAACGGGGATAAAGCCCCTCGCCACAGGGGATTGTATGTACCGGAGGAAAGCATGGGCTGCATTCACATGGATAAACGGGTGATTCAGATACTGATCCGCGAAAGTTTGATATCCGGTTCCTGATTGACGCTCAGCTGTTCGACGATCGCATCCTGCAGACGGCTGCACAGCAGCGGATCAGACAGCGGCTGGTTGTGCGCGTCGGTGATGAAGAACACGTCTTCCACGCGCTCGCCCAGGGTCGCAATCTTGGCGTTCTGCAGCGACAGATCGAACTCGAGGAAAATCCCCCCGACCCGCGCCAGCAGGCCCGGCCGGTCAGGCGCCGTCAGTTCCAGCACGGTCACCGGACGCTGGGCGTCGTTGTGGATCGTTACTTGCGGGGCGAAGGCGAAGTGTTTGAGCTGGCGCGGCACACGGCGCTGGATGATCGTCGGGTAGTCGTCCGGGTTGCGCAGCGCTTCGGTCAGGCCTTCGCGGATCTGCTTGATCCGCGCGGGGTTGTCGCCGATCGATTCGCCTTCGTTGTCGAGCACGATGTAGGTGTCGAGAGTGAACTGGCTGCTCGAGGTGATGACCCGGGCGTCGTGAATGTTCAGGTTGAGCTGGTCCATCGCCGCCACGGTCACGGCGAAGAAATCGTGCTGGTCCGGTGCATAAATGAAGATCTGCGTGCCGCCCTCGAACTCGCGCTGGGTGGTTTCCTTGATCAGCACCAGCGGCCCGCCATCAACCGGTTGCTGCAGGATCGCGTCGCTGTGCCAGGCTACATCGCCGGCGGTGTGACGCAGGAAATAGTCATCGCCCAATTGCGCCCACAGTTGCTCGACGTCGTCCGGATCGGTGCCGCCGCGCACCAGAATGTCCAGCGCTGCACTTTGCGTCTGACGGATCTGTTCTTCGCGGTCCACCGGATTTTCCAGACCCCGGCGCAGGGCGCGCTTGGTTTCGGTGTAGAGCTGGCGCAACAGGCTCGCGCGCCATGAATTCCACAGCGTCGGGTTGGTCGCGTTGATATCGGCCACGGTCAGCACGTAGAGGTAGTCGAGGCGTGTTTCGTCGCCGACCGCTTGAGCGAAATCGTGGATCACCTGCGGGTCGGACAGATCCTTGCGCTGCGCAGTGGTGGACATCACCAGGTGGTTCTGCACCAGCCAGACGATCAGGCGGCTGTCCCACACCGGCAACTGGTGACGCTGGCAGAACGCCTCGGCATCGACCGCGCCGATCTCCGAGTGATCGCCATGCCGGCCCTTGCCGATGTCGTGGTACAGGCCGGCCATGTAGATCAGCTCAGGCTTGGGCAGCTTGGCCATGAGCTTGGCCGCCAGCGGAAATTTCTCCGAAACCTGGGTGTACTGCAGTTTGCGCAGGTGTTTGATCAGATTCAGCGTGTGCGCATCGACCGTATAGATGTGGAACAGGTCGTGCTGCATCTGCCCGACGATAAAACCGAACTCCGGCAGATAACGCCCGAGAATGCCGTAACGGTTCATCCGCCGCAGATTGCGGTGGATGCCGATCTTGCACTTGAACAGCTCGATGAACAGGCTGGTGTTGCGGATATCGTTGCGGAAGTTGTCATCGATCAGATGACGATGTTCGCGCAGCAGACGAATGGTGTCGGCACGCACGCCTTTGATTTCCGGCTGCTGGGCCATCAGCACGAAAATCTCCAGCATGGCGAACGGGGTGCGGCGGAACACATTGTCATTGCGCGCCTCGATGTAGCCGTCATGCAGCTGGAAGCGCGAATTGATCGGTTGCGGCGGCGCCTCGTCTTCCGGAGCGAGGATGACTTCCTCGAAGTGCTGGATGATCAAGTCGCTTAACTGGGCGATGCTCATCACCGTGCGGAAGTATTGCTGCATGAAGTTTTCGACCGCCTGTTTGGCGTCGTCTCCTTCAAAGCCGAGCAGGCCGGCAATGGTGCGTTGATGATCGAACAGCAAGCGGTCTTCGGAGCGGCCGGCGAGCATGTGCAGCGCGTAGCGCACTTTCCAGAGGAATTCCTGGGAGGAGGCAAGCAGGGCGTTTTCGCTTTCGACCAGAAAGCCTTCGCCAGCGAGGGCGCGCAGGTTCAGCGTGCCGTACTGACGCCGGGCCACCCACAAAATGGTCTGAATATCGCGCAGGCCGCCGGGCGAACCTTTGACGTTCGGTTCAAGGTTGTATTCGGTGTCATTGTATTTGTGGTGACGTGCTTTCTGTTCCGCACGCTTGGCCAGGAAGAACTCCTTGGCCGGCCACATGTGCGCGGTGCTGGTCACTTCGATCATGCGCTGACGCAGACGCTCGGGGCCGCAGATGGTGCGGCTTTCCATCAGGTTGGTGACCACAGTCAGGTCGGCGCGGGCCTCTTCTGCGCATTCGTCGACCGAGCGCACGCTCTGGCCGACCTCTAGACCGATGTCCCACAGCAGCGTCAGAAAACGCTCGATGGAATCGCGGAAAACTTCGTGGTCGGCACTGTCGAGCAGGATCAGCAGATCAATGTCGGAATACGGGTGCAACTCGCCGCGACCGTAGCCGCCCACTGCCACCAGAGCGATGTCGGCGTCTTCGCTCCAGTTGAACTGCTCCCAAGCCTTTTGCAGGATGTTGTCGACAAACCAGGCGCGGTCCTCGATCAGCCGGCGGATGTCGCGGCCATTGCGAAAACGCGTGTCGAGGACCTCGCGGGCCTGGCGGATCGCCTTCTTGAACGCCGCGATAGGACTCGCTTTGAGGGCCAGTTCAGCCTGGAACTGGCCGCGGTCGAAGAGTTCGGGATCCACCTGCGGCATCGATTGGCTTTCCTTCTATAGGCTGGGAGCGTTCTGGGTGTCAGGCCGAGATACGCGGGATGGTGTCATCGCTGCGCAAAGTGAAAATCTCGTAGCCGGTGTCGGTGACCAGCAGGGTGTGTTCCCACTGGGCCGAGAGCTTGCGGTCTTTGGTGATCGCGGTCCAGCCGTCGCCGAGAACCTTGGTGTCGGCCTTGCCCTGGTTGATCATCGGCTCGATGGTGAAGGTCATGCCTGCCTTCAATTCCATGCCAGTGCCGGCGCGACCGTAGTGCAGGATCTGCGGCTCTTCGTGGAAGACCTTGCCGATGCCGTGGCCGCAGAACTCGCGCACCACCGAGAAACCGTTCTTTTCCGCGTGCTTCTGGATCACTTCACCGATGTCGCCGAGGCGGCAGCCAGGTTTGACGATCTCGATGGCCTTGTACATGCATTCCTGGGTGACCTGCGACAGGCGCTCGGCCCAGACCGGTACCTCGCCGACGTGGAACATGCGGCTGGTATCGCCGTGGTAGCCGTCTTTGATCACCGTGACGTCGATGTTCAGGGTGTCGCCGTTTTTCAGCGGTTTGTCGTTCGGAATGCCGTGGCAGACCACATGGTTGATCGAAGTGCAAATCGACTTCGGGTAGCCCTTGTAGTTGAGCGGCGCGGGGATGGCCTGCTGCACGTTGACGATGTAGTCATGGCAGATCTGGTTGAGCTGATCAGTGGTCACGCCCGGTTTGACATGTTCGGCAATCATTTCCAGCACATCGGCGGCCAGTTTGCCGGCGACACGCATGCCAGCGATGTCCTCGGGGGTTTTGAGGTTGACGGTCATACAGGCTCTCTCTGCGCTCGGCGGCGCTTACGGATACGAATTGGGTGGCAAGCGTACATTTTGCGACCCTGAAAAACGCGATTCTACCAGACGAGAGGCGCAAATCCGCGCCTGCATGTCTGGCTTGTGTCTATACAATGGTGCCCATCGAGCCGATTCCAAGGGGGCTGCGCCCATGTCCTTGGTGCGAATACAGATTCCGGGTTCCGTTTCTGCGCACCCTGTGGTATAAAATGCGCCGCTTTCCGGGGATGCCCCGAAAAGCTTAAATCCACACACGTGTCGACACGATGACCTGGGTGCCTTGGGCTTTATGCCTCTGGTTGGTCATTGGGATACGTGGAGGCCAAACCCGACTTATCAAGGAACTATCATGTCCCAAGTCAACATGCGCGATATGCTGAAGGCCGGTGTGCACTTCGGTCACCAAACCCGTTACTGGAATCCGAAAATGGGCAAGTACATTTTCGGCGCGCGTAACAAGATTCACATCATCAACCTTGAAAAAACCCTGCCAATGTTCAACGAAGCTCTGACTTTCGTAGAGCGTCTGGCCCAGGGCAAAAACAAGATTCTGTTCGTCGGCACCAAGCGTTCCGCTGGCAAGATCGTTGCTGAAGAAGCAGCACGTTGCGGTTCGCCGTACGTCGATCACCGCTGGTTGGGCGGCATGCTGACCAACTTCAAGACCATTCGTGCTTCCATCAAGCGTCTGCGTGACCTTGAAGTTCAAGCCGAAGACGGTACTTTTGCCAAGCTGACCAAGAAAGAAGCGCTGATGCGCTCCCGTGATCTTGAGAAGCTGGATCGTTCGCTGGGCGGCATCAAGGACATGGGCGGTCTGCCAGACGCACTGTTCGTGATCGACGTTGACCACGAGCGCATCGCGATCACCGAAGCCAACAAGCTGGGCATCCCGGTCATCGGCGTTGTCGATACCAACAGCAGCCCGGAAGGCGTTGACTACATCATCCCAGGCAACGATGACGCCATCCGCGCTATCCAGCTGTACATGGGTTCGATGGCTGACGCAGTTATCCGTGGTCGCAACAATGTTGCTGGCGGTACTGTTGAATTCGCAGCTGAAGAAACTCAGGCTGCAGCTGAGTAATCGACGCCCCTGGCGTTGACTCAGTAAGCAAAAAGGGGGCTTGGCCCCCTTTTTGCCACCTCGAAAACCATTTGTCGGCGCCCACGTCTGTATTTGTCATGTGCGGCAGCCAACATGGGTGGTTCGGGAAGAATTGAACGCCCGTTCGATCGGGTGGAATGGTTGAAAACCTATCCAAGAGGAATTTGAAAATGGCAGCAATTACTGCAGCGTTGGTCAAAGAACTGCGCGAGCGTACCGGCGAAGGCATGATGGATTGCAAGAAAGCCCTGGAAAAGGCTGACGGCGACATCGAAAAAGCCATTGATGACATGCGTGCTTCGGGCGCCATCAAGGCTGCGAAAAAAGCTGGCAACGTTGCCGCTGAAGGCGCAATCGCCATCAAATCGAATGACAAGGCAGCCGTGCTGCTGGAAGTCAACTCGCAGACCGACTTCCTGGCCCTGCAAGACGACTTCAAGAACTTCGTTGCTGCCAGCGTAGAAAAAGCTTTCGACGAAAAACTGACCGACGCAGCTCCGCTGATCGCCGCTCAGGAATCGGCTCGTGAAGCGCTGGTTGCCAAAGTCGGCGAGAACGTCAACATCCGTCGTCTGGTACGCGTAGAAGGTGACGTTGTCGGCACCTACCTGCACGGTAACAAGATCGGTGTTGCTGTTGTCCTGAAAGGCGGTGACGTCGAGCTGGCCAAAGACATCGCAATGCACGTTGCTGCAAGCAACCCTGAGTTCCTGCTGCCTTCGCAAGTCTCCGACGAAGCGATCGAGCGTGAGAAAGCTGTGTTCCTGCAGCTGAACGAAGAAAAGATCAAAGGCAAGCCAGAAAACATTGTTGAGAACATGGTCAAGGGCCGTATCAGCAAGTTCCTGGCAGAAGCGAGCCTGGTCGAGCAGGCGTTCGTCAAGAACCCTGAAGTCAAGGTTGGCGAACTGGCCAAGAAAGCCGGTGCTGAAATCGTTTCCTTCACCTACTTCAAAGTAGGCGAAGGCATCGAGAAGCCGGTCGACAACTTCGCTGAAGAAGTTGCTGCCCAGCTGGCTGCCGCCAAGCAATAAGACGGTTTTCAACTGTCGCCCGAAAGAGGCTGCCCGCTAACGCGCGCAGCCTCTTTTCAGATGGGGTACCAATTTTTTATTTGGTTTCCACCCGGAACTGACTTACAAAGCCATGTTCCGATGGCGCTGCAGCAGCGCCAAGCTAGAGTGAACGCCAGCTGTAAACAGCTCGCAAAGAATTTTAAATACGCCGCAGGAGAGATTCGCAATGGCTCAGCAGGGCAGTGGTTATCAGGCTCGCTATAAACGCATTCTACTCAAGCTTAGCGGCGAGGCCCTGATGGGCTCGGAAGAGTTCGGGATCGATCCGAAGGTTCTGGATCGCATGGCGCTGGAAGTCGGCCAACTGGTCGGCATCGGCGTGCAGG
The DNA here is from genome assembly GCF_029959775.1 of Pseudomonas sp. PS01270. Lineage (NCBI taxonomy): Bacteria > Pseudomonadati > Pseudomonadota > Gammaproteobacteria > Pseudomonadales > Pseudomonadaceae > Pseudomonas > Pseudomonas sp. PS01270. The sequence continues at coordinate 19,033 of NZ_JASCPT010000036.1, forward strand.
TCGGTCTGGTGATCGGCGGTGGCAACCTGTTCCGTGGCGAAGCCCTGAGCAAGGCCGGTATGGATCGGGTCACGGGCGACCACATGGGCATGCTGGCCACTGTGATGAACGCCCTGGCCATGCGCGATGCGCTGGAACGTGCCAATATCTCGGCCATCGTCATGTCGGCCATTTCCATGGTCGGTGTGACCGATCACTACGATCGCCGCAAAGCCATGCGTCACCTGAACTCCAAGGATGTCGTGATCTTCGCGGCCGGTACCGGCAATCCGTTCTTCACCACGGATTCGGCAGCCTGCCTGCGTGCAATCGAAATCGACGCTGACGTTGTGCTCAAGGCCACCAAGGTTGATGGCGTCTACACCGCAGACCCGTTCAAGGACCCGCATGCCGAGAAGTTCGATCATCTGACTTATGATGAAGTACTGGATCGCAAGCTGGGTGTAATGGATCTGACTGCCATCTGTCTGTGCCGCGATCACAAGATGCCGCTGCGCGTATTCAACATGAACAAGCCCGGCGCCCTGCTGAACATCGTGCACGGCGGCGCTGAAGGGACTTTGATCGAGGAAGGCCAACAATGATCAACGAAATCAAGAAAGACGCCCAGGCGCGTATGCAGAAATCCCTGGAATCTCTGAACCACGCGTTCGGCCAGATTCGTACCGGCAAGGCTCACCCGAGCATCCTGGGCAGCGTCATGGTGCCTTACTACGGCACTGATACCCCGCTGAGCGGCGTTGCCAACGTCACCGTAAAGGACTCGCGCACCCTGCAGGTCGTGGCGTTCGAGCGCAACATGCTCGCGGCTGTCGACAAGGCAATCCAGAGCGCCGGTCTTAACCTCAACCCGACCAACCTGGGCGAGTTGCTGCTGATCCCGATGCCTGCCCTTACCGAAGAAACCCGCAAGGGCTTCACCAAGCAGGCCCGTAGTGCAGCGGAAGACGCGCGCGTTGCCGTGCGCAACATCCGTCGCGATGCCTTGGGCGAGCTGAAAAAACTGGTCAAGGACAAGGAAATCAGCGAAGACGAAGAGCGTCGTGCCATCGCCGATATCGACAAGCTGACCAAAGAATCCGAGGCCCAGATCACCAAGGCCACGGACGAGAAAGAAAAAGACCTGATGGCCGTATAAGGGTCGAGCTTTAAATGGACAAGACCAAGCAGACTGCGCCGTCCGCGGTGCCGCGCCATGTCGCGATCATCATGGATGGCAATAATCGCTGGGCGAAAAAACGCTTTATGCCGGGTGTCGCCGGGCATAAAGCGGGCGTGGATGCTGTGCGGGCGGTGATCGAGGTGTGCGCTGAGGCCAAGGTCGAAGTCCTGACCCTGTTCGCCTTCTCCAGTGAAAACTGGCAGCGCCCGGCCGATGAGGTCAGTGCCTTGATGGATTTGTTCTTCAAGGCGCTGCGTCGTGAGGCCAAGCGTCTCAACGACAACAACATCAGCCTGCGCATCATTGGCGATCGCTCGCGCTTCCACCCTGAGCTTCAGGCGGCGATGCGCGAGGCCGAGGCCATGACGGTCGGTGCCAACCGCTTTGTCCTGCAGATCGCCGCCAATTATGGCGGTCAGTGGGATATCGCTCAGGCCGCGCAGCGTCTGGCGCGTGAAGTCCAGGCCGGGCACTTGCGCCCGGAGGACATCACTCCGGATCTGCTGCAGACCTGCCTGGCTACCGGCGATCTGCCGTTGCCTGACCTGTGCATCCGCACCGGTGGCGAGCATCGCATCAGCAACTTCCTGCTGTGGCAGCTGGCCTACGCCGAGCTGTACTTCTCCGACCTGTTCTGGCCGGACTTCAAACACGACGCCATGCGCACCGCGCTGGCCGATTTCGCTTCACGTCAGCGTCGCTTCGGTAAAACGAGCGAACAGGTCGAAGCTGGAGCCCGGGTTTAATGCTTAAACAACGAATCATCACTGCACTGATCCTGTTGCCGATTGCCTTGTGCGGGTTTTTCCTGCTCAAGGGTGCCGGCTTCGCGCTCTTCATCGGCCTGGTGGTGAGCCTCGGTGCGTGGGAATGGGCGCGTCTGGCCGGCTTCACCGCACAATCGTTCCGCGTCGGCTTTGCCGCCGTGGTCGCCTTGATGCTGTTTGTCATGTACGTGCTGCCCGGGCTTGCGCCTTGGGTGCTCGGTGCATCGGTAATCTGGTGGGCGATTGCGACTTATCTGGTGCTGACGTATCCACGCTCCAGCGCGCACTGGTCCACAGCGGCGACCAAACTGCTGATTGGTCTGCTGATCCTGCTGCCTGCGTGGCAGGGTCTGGTGCAGATCAAGCAGTACCCGCTGGGTAACTGGTTGATCATGGCGGTGATGGTGTTGGTCTGGGGCGCGGACATCGGTGCTTACTTTTCCGGGCGCAAGTTCGGCAAGCGCAAGCTCGCGCCGCAGGTCAGCCCGGGCAAGAGCTGGGAAGGCGTGTACGGTGGTCTGGCGCTGAGTCTGGTGATTACCGCGATTGTCGGGCTGGTGCGCGACTGGACCGTGGCCGAGCTGCTCAAAGGCCTGGTCGGCGCGGCAGTGATCGTCTTCATTTCCGTGGTCGGTGACCTTACCGAAAGCATGTTCAAGCGCCAGTCCGGCATCAAGGACAGCAGTAATCTGCTGCCCGGGCATGGTGGCGTGCTGGATCGCATCGACAGCCTGACCGCAGCCATTCCGGTGTTCGCCGTATTGCTCTGGATGGCCGCACCGTGAGTCGTCCCCAGCAGATTACCGTGTTGGGTGCGACCGGTTCGATCGGTCTGAGCACCCTGGATGTGATTGCCCGTCATCCTGAGCGTTATCAGGTTTTTGCATTGAGTGGTTTCACACGCCTCAGTGAGTTGTTCGCGTTGTGCGTGCGTCATGTGCCGCAGTTTGCCGTGGTGCCTGAAGTGGCCGCAGCGCGCGGGTTGCAGGACGATTTGCGTGCAGCCGGTTTGCCGACTCGCGTCCTGGTAGGCGAGGAGGGTCTGTGTCAGGTTGCCTCCGCGCCCGAAGTCGATGCAGTAATGGCGGCCATCGTCGGTGCGGCGGGTTTGCGTCCGACACTGGCGGCGGTCGAGGCGGGCAAGAAGATTCTGCTGGCCAACAAGGAAGCGCTGGTGATGTCCGGCGCTCTGTTCATGCAGGCTGTGCGCAAAAGCGGCTCGGTGCTGCTGCCGATCGACAGTGAGCACAACGCGATTTTTCAGTGCATGCCCGCGGATTTCGCGCGCGGCTTGAGCTCGGTGGGGGTGCGGCGGATCTTGCTGACGGCCTCTGGCGGGCCTTTCCGGCAGACGCCGATGGCCGAGCTGGCAGATGTTTCGCCTGAACAGGCGTGCGCGCATCCGAACTGGTCCATGGGGCGCAAGATCTCCGTGGATTCGGCAAGCATGATGAACAAGGGTCTGGAACTGATCGAAGCCTGCTGGTTGTTCGATGCCAAACCGTCTCAGGTCGAAGTGGTGATTCATCCGCAAAGCGTGATCCATTCTCTGGTCGATTACGTCGATGGCTCGGTCCTGGCGCAGTTGGGTAATCCGGACATGCGCACACCGATCGCCAACGCCCTGGCCTGGCCGGAGCGTATCGATTCCGGCGTACCGCCACTGGATCTGTTCGCCATTGCGCGACTGGATTTTGAGGCGCCCGATGAAAGCCGCTTCCCCTGCCTGCGTTTGGCCCGTCAGGCGGCCGAAGCTGGCGACAGCGCGCCGGCGATGCTCAACGCGGCCAATGAAGTGGCCGTGGCAGCGTTTCTCGACGGACGGGTTCGCTACCTGGAAATCGCGAGTATCATCGAGGAAGTCTTGAATCTGGAGCCGGTAGTGGCGCTGCACGACCTCGACGCCGTATTTACGGCGGACGCGAAAGCGCGATTGCTGGCTGAGCAGTGGTTGAGTCGGCACGGCCGATAGTTTTTGCAACACAACGGCGACACGCGACACTGAACAGGATTGCGGAGAAAGTAGATGAGCGCGCTCTATATGATTGCCGGCACCCTGATCGCCCTGGGTGTGCTGGTCACCTTCCACGAATTCGGCCACTTCTGGGTCGCGCGTCGCTGTGGCGTCAAGGTTCTGCGTTTCTCCGTGGGCTTTGGCATGCCGTTGCTGCGCTGGCATGACAAGCAAGGCACCGAGTTCGTGGTCGCCGCGATTCCGCTGGGCGGCTACGTCAAGATGCTCGACGAGCGCGAAGGCGAAGTGCCGGTCGATCAGCTTGATCAGTCGTTCAATCGCAAATCGGTACGTCAGCGCATTGCTATTGTTGCCGCCGGCCCGATTGCCAACTTCCTGCTGGCGCTGGTGTTTTTCTGGGTGCTGGCGATGCTCGGCAGCGAGCAGGTGCGTCCGGTCATCGGCGCGGTCGAGTCTGGCAGCATTGCCGCCAAGGCTGGTCTGAACGCGGGTCAGGAGATCGTCTCGATCGATGGCGAGCCAACGTCCGGTTGGGCTGCGGTCAATCTGCAACTGGTGCGTCGTCTCGGTGAGAGCGGTGCGATTCAATTGCTGGTGCGCGAGCAGGGTTCGACGGCAGAATCACCGCGCACGCTGGCACTGGATAACTGGCTAAAAGGTGCCGACGAGCCGGATCCGATCCGCTCGCTGGGCATTCGTCCCTGGCGTCCGGCCTTGCCGCCGGTGCTTGCCGAGCTGGACCCGAAAGGTCCGGCCCAGGCCGCCGGGCTGAAAACCGGCGATCGCTTGCTGGCGCTTGATGGCCAGCCGCTCGATGACTGGCAGCAAGTGGTCGATACCGTTCGTACGCGTCCTGATACCAAAATCATGCTGCGCATCGATCGCGACAATGCTCAAATCGACGTCCCTGTGACCCTGGCGGCGCGCGGTGAAAGCAAATCGCCAAGCGGTTATCTGGGCGCTGGCGTCAAAGCCATCGACTGGCCACCGGAAATGATCCGCGAAGTCAGCTATGGCCCGCTGGCCGCGATTGGCGAGGGTGCCCGTCGCACTTGGACCATGAGCATTCTGACGTTGGATTCACTGAAGAAAATGCTGTTCGGCGAGCTCTCGGTAAAAAACTTGAGTGGACCGATAACCATTGCTAAAGTGGCGGGCGCTTCTGCCCAGTCGGGCGTCGCTGATTTCCTGAATTTCCTTGCTTATCTGAGTATTAGCCTGGGGGTTCTGAATTTGCTGCCCATTCCTGTACTGGATGGGGGGCATTTGTTGTTTTATCTGATCGAGTGGGTGCGTGGTCGCCCCTTGTCGGATCGGGTGCAAGGTTGGGGGATACAGATCGGTATCAGTTTGGTGGTCGGGGTGATGTTGCTTGCTCTGGTCAACGATCTGGGTCGACTGTAACGCTTCGCTGAATTGCGAATCTGCCGCATTTTGCGGCAGTTTGTTTATTGCCAGTTGGAATAAGAAAGGACTTCATGAAACGTCTGCTGCTAACTGCGGTTCTCACCGTATTGATGATCGCCGAAGTTCACGCCGAGTCCTTCACTATCTCTGATATTCGCGTCAATGGCCTCCAGCGGGTCTCCGCGGGTAGCGTCTTTGGTGCCTTGCCGTTGAACGTCGGCGAGCAGGCGGATGATCGTCGCCTGGTGGAATCCACTCGTGCGTTGTTCAAAACCGGTTTCTTTCAAGATATCCAGCTGGGCCGCGAAGGCAACGTTCTGGTCATCACCGTGGTCGAGCGTCCATCGGTCGCCAGTATCGAGATCGAAGGCAACAAGGCGATCTCTACTGAAGACCTGATGAAGGGCCTGAAGCAATCCGGTCTGGCCGAAGGCGAAATCTTCCAGCGCGCCACCCTTGAGGGTGTGCGTAACGAACTGCAACGTCAGTACGTCGCCCAGGGTCGCTACTCGGCAACCGTTGACACCGAAGTGGTTTCGCAGCCGCGTAACCGCGTGGGTCTGAAGGTGAAGATCAACGAAGGTACCGTTGCCGCCATTCAGCACATCAACGTGGTAGGCAATACGGTTTTCCCTGAGGAAGACCTGACCGACCTGTTCGAACTGAAAACCACCAACTGGCTGTCGTTCTTCAAGAACGATGACAAATATGCCCGCGAAAAACTTTCCGGTGACCTGGAGCGTCTGCGTTCCTACTATCTGGATCGCGGCTATATCAACATGGACATCGCTTCGACCCAGGTCTCGATTACCCCGGACAAGAAGCACGTCTACATTACTGTCAACGTCACCGAAGGCGAGAAGTACACCGTTCGTGACGTCAAGCTCAGCGGTGACCTGAAAGTCCCTGAAGACCAGATCAAGTCGCTGTTGCTCGTGCAGAAGGGCCAGGTGTTCTCGCGCAAGCTGATGACCACCACCTCCGAGCTGATCACCCGTCGTCTGGGTAACGAGGGCTACACCTTCGCCAACGTCAACGGCGTGCCTCAGCCGCACGATGATGACCACACTGTGGACATCCTCTTCGCTGTCGATCCGGGCAAGCGTGCCTACGTCAACCGCATCAATTTCCGTGGCAACACCAAGTCCGAGGACGAAGTGCTGCGTCGTGAAATGCGTCAGATGGAAGGTGGCTGGGCTTCGACCTACCTGATTGACCAGTCCAAGACCCGTCTGGAGCGCCTGGGCTTCTTCAAGGAAGTCAACGTTGAAACCCCGGCCGTGCCAGGTGTCGACGACCAGGTCGATGTGAACTACGCCGTTGAAGAACAGGCTTCCGGTTCGATCACCGCCAGCGTCGGTTTCGCCCAGAGCGCCGGTTTGATCCTCGGTGGTTCGATCACCCAGAACAACTTCCTCGGTACCGGTAACCGCGTCAGCATCGGCCTGACCCGCAGCGAATACCAGAGCCGCTACAACTTCGGCTACGTTGACCCCTACTGGACCGCTGATGGCGTGAGCCTGGGTTACAACGCGTTCTATCGCACCACCGACTACGATGAACTCGATGCTGATATTTCCAGCTATGCGGTAGACAGCCTCGGTGCGGGCGTCAACGTCGGCTACCCGATCAGTGAGACTTCGCGTCTGACCTTCGGTCTGTCTGCCCAGCAGGACAAGATCAACACCGGTCGCTATACCGTTGACGAGATTTTCGATTTCGTCGAGAAGGAAGGCGACAACTACCTGAACTTCAAGGCCTCGGCCGGTTGGTCCGAGTCGACCCTGAACAAAGGCGTGTTGCCGACCCGTGGTCGTTCCCAGAGCCTGACCCTGGAAACCACCATTCCTGGCAGCGACCTGTCGTTCTTCAAACTTGACTACCGTGGTCAGCTGTTCCAGCCGATCACCGAAAACTACACACTGCGCCTGCACTCCGAACTCGGTTATGGCGATGGTTACGGTTCGACCGATGGTTTGCCGTTCTATGAAAACTACTATGCCGGTGGTTTCAACTCGGTTCGTGGCTTCAAGGACAGCACCCTCGGCCCGCGCAGTACGCCGAGCCGTGGTAACAACCCGGGCACTATCGCCGACCCGGACCAGGATCCGCTGCCGTTCGGTGGTAACGTCCTGATCCAGGGCGGTGTAGAAGTTCTGTTCCCGCTGCCATTCGTCAAGGATCAGCGGTCCCTGCGTACTTCGGTCTTCTGGGATGTCGGTAACGTGTTTGACTCGCAGTGCAAGGACACTACGAACGCCAATGGTTCGTCGTCCAACACCAAGTGCAACGACATCAGCCTGAGCAACATGGCCAGTTCCGTAGGTGTCGGCGTGACCTGGGTCACCGCACTGGGTCCTTTGAGCTTTGCGCTGGCGATGCCGGTCAAGAAACCGGATGACGCTGAAACTCAAGTGTTCCAATTCTCCCTCGGCCAGACGTTCTAAGCGTCTGACCCAAGACAACGACAATGGATTTTGTAGGAGTGCATCGTGCGTAAGTTGACTCAATTGGTTCTCCTGGCCTCCGTACTGGTGGCAGGCCCGGCGTTCGCCGACATGAAAATTGCCGTGCTGAACTATCAGATGGCACTGCTGGAATCCGACGCGGCGAAGAAGTACGCCGTGGATGCCGAGAAGAAGTTCGGTCCGCAACTGACCAAGCTGAAAACCCTGGAAAGCAGCGCCAAAGGCATTCAGGACCGTCTGATGGCCGGTGGCGACAAAATGCAGCAGGGCGAGCGTGAGCGTCTGGAGCTGGAATTCAAGCAAAAGGCCCGCGACTTCCAGTTCCAGTCCAAGGAGCTGAACGAAGCCAAGGCCGTTGCTGACCGTGAAATGCTCAAGCAGCTGAAGCCGAAGCTGGACAGCGCTGTGGAAGAAGTCATCAAGAAGGGTGGTTTTGATCTGGTGTTCGAGCGTGGCGCAGTCATCGATGTCAAGCCTCAGTACGACATCACGCGCCAGGTTATCGAGCGCATGAATCAGCTGAAGTAACCCATGACCGTGACTATCAGGCTCGGCCAGTTGGCCGAGCACCTCGGCGCCACCCTGCGTGGCGACCCCGAGACGCAAATTACTGGGCTAGCCACTTTGCAAGAGGCTGGCCCAGCTCAGTTGAGCTTTCTGGCAAATCCCCAATACCGCAAATACCTGGCCGGTTCTCAAGCAGCTGCACTGCTGCTCAAGGAAGCCGACGCCGAAGGTTTCGCAGGTAATGCCTTGGTGGTGCCGGACCCTTACCTGGCCTATGCACGCATCTCGCATCTGTTCGATCCAAAGCCAAAAGCGGCTGGCGGGATTCATCCGACAGCGGTGATCGCGGCGGACGCGGTGGTTGACCCGAGTGCCAGCATCGGTCCGTTCGTGGTGATCGAAGCCGGTGCGCGAATCGCTGCACAGGTCACGCTGGGCGCGCATTGCGTAGTCGGCGCGCGCAGCGAAATCGGTGAAGGCGGCTGGCTCGCTCCGCGCGTCACGCTGTATCACGATGTGCGCATCGGCAAGCGTGTGGTTATTCAGTCCGGCGCAGTGATCGGCGGTGAGGGCTTCGGCTTCGCCAACGAAAAAGGCGTCTGGCAGAAAATCGCCCAGATCGGTGGCGTGACCATCGGCGACGATGTCGAGATCGGCGTGAACACCGCCATCGACCGCGGCGCTCTGGCCGATACCGTGATTGGCAATGGCGTGAAGCTCGACAACCAGATTCAGATCGCGCACAACGTCCAGGTCGGTGATCACACCGCCATGGCCGCGTGCGTCGGCATTTCCGGCAGCACCAAAATCGGCAAGCACTGCATGCTCGCCGGCGGTGTTGGTCTGGTCGGCCACATTGACATTTGCGACAACGTTTTCCTGACCGGGATGACCATGGTGACCCACTCGATTACCGAGCCGGGCGCCTATTCTTCCGGCACAGCCATGCAACCGGCGGCCGAATGGCGCAAAAGCGCGGCCCGCATCCGTCAGCTCGATGACATCGCGCGACGGTTGAAACAGCTGGAAAAGCGCGTTGGGGAAGTGACCCCTGACGGCAATGCTTCATCTGATGGCTGATACCATTTCCATATCAAGTGTGCACAGCCTCTGGACTGCCTCCTTGATTTGCTAGAGGAGTGCGCGTCAGTCGCGCTCCCAATCTTTACATAGGCTTTCCCCTGAAATGATGGACATCAACGAGATTCGCGAATACCTGCCTCACCGTTACCCGTTCCTGCTGGTGGACCGGGTGGTGGAACTGGACACTGAAGGCAAGCGAATTCGCGCCTACAAGAATGTCAGCATCAATGAGCCGTTCTTCAACGGTCACTTCCCTGCGCATCCAATCATGCCGGGCGTGCTGATCATCGAAGCGATGGCTCAGGCTGCCGGGATCCTCGGTTTCAAGATGCTCGACGTCAAACCGGCCGACGGCACCCTGTATTACTTCGTCGGTTCCGACAAGCTGCGCTTCCGCCAGCCAGTCAAGCCGGGCGATCAGTTGATCCTTGAAGCGACCTTCATCAGCTGCAAGCGCAAGATCTGGAAGTTCGAGTGCCAGGCTTCGGTGGACGGCAAGCCGGTCTGCTCGGCAGAAATCATCTGCGCGGAACAGAAAGTATGAGTTTGATTGACCCTCGCGCAATCATCGATCCGTCCGCCGTTCTGGCTGACGGCGTCGAGGTCGGCCCGTGGTCGATCATCGGCGCAGGTGTGGAAATCGGCGAGGGTACCGTGATCGGGCCGCACGTGATCCTCAAGGGGCCGACCCGCATTGGTAAGCACAATCGCATCTACCAGTTTTCTTCGGTAGGCGAAGACACCCCGGATCTGAAGTACAAAGGCGAGGAAACCCGCCTGGTGATCGGCGACCACAACGTCATTCGTGAAGGCGTGACCATTCACCGTGGCACCGTGCAGGACCGTTCGGAAACCACCCTGGGTGATCACAACCTGATCATGGCCTATGCCCACATCGGCCATGACAGCGTCATCGGCAACCACTGCATTCTGGTCAACAACACTGCGTTGGCCGGGCATGTACACGTTGACGACTGGGCGATCCTCTCCGGTTTCACCCTGGTGCATCAGTACTGCCACATCGGCGCCCACAGCTTTTCCGGCATGGGCACGGCGATCGGCAAGGATGTTCCGGCGTTCGTCACCGTGTTCGGCAACCCGGCCGAAGCGCGCAGCATGAACTTCGAAGGCATGCGCCGTCGCGGTTTCAGCGAAGACGCAATTCATGCGCTGCGCCGCGCCTACAAGACGGTCTATCGCCAGGGCCTGACGGTCGAGCAGGCGTTGGCCGAACTGGCCGAGTCGTCTGCGCAGTTCCCTGAAGTCGCCGTGTTCCGCGATTCGATCCAGGCGTCGACTCGCGGCATCACCCGCTGATCATGGCCAGTCTGCGTATCGCGCTGGTGGCGGGTGAGGCTTCCGGTGACATTCTCGGCGCCGGCCTCATGCGTGCGCTCAAGGCTCAGCACCCGGCAGTCGAGTTCATCGGTGTCGGCGGTCCGCTGATGCAGGCCGAAGGCCTGACCTCGTATTTCCCCATGGAACGCCTGTCGGTCATGGGCCTGGTCGAAGTCCTCGGGCGGCTGCGTGAATTGCTCAAGCGCCGCAAAGAGCTGATTGCCACACTGATTGCCGCGAAACCTGACGTGTTCATCGGCATCGACGCGCCGGATTTCAACCTCAATATCGAACTCAAGCTGCGTCAGGCCGGGATCAAGACCGTGCATTACGTCAGTCCGTCGGTGTGGGCATGGCGGCAGAAACGGGTGCTGAAGATCCGCGAAGGCTGCGATCTGATGCTGACCCTGTTGCCGTTCGAAGCGAAATTCTATGAAGAGAAAGGCGTGCCGGTGCGTTTCGTCGGTCACACCTTGGCCGATACCATTCCGCTGCAAGCCGATCGCGCCGCTGCCCGCGCCGAGCTGGGTTTGCCCGACGGTCCGCTGGTAGCGTTGATGCCGGGCAGCCGTGGCGGTGAAGTCAGTCGCCTCGGTGCGCTGTTCCTCGACACTGCCGAACGTCTGCGCGCCATGCGTCCTGGCGTGCGCTTTGTCATGCCTTGTGCAAACCCGGACCGCCGGGTGCAACTCGAGGCCTTGCTTGCTGGCCGGGATTTGCCAGTAACCTTGCTCGACGGTAAATCCCACTTGGCCCTCGCCGCGTGCAACGCCGTGTTGATCGCCTCCGGCACTGCTACCCTTGAAGCGCTGCTGTACAAGCGGCCGATGGTGGTGGCGTATCGGTTGGCGCCGCTGACGTTCTGGATTCTCAAACGCATGGTCAAGAGCCCGTACGTGTCGCTGCCCAATTTGCTCGCTCAGCGCTTGCTGGTGCCGGAGTTGTTGCAGGATGATGCGACTGTCGAAGCCTTGGCGCAGACACTGTCGCCCTTGATCGATGGCGGTGATGAACAGACGCGCGGTTTCGACGAGATCCACCGAACGCTGCGGCGCGATGCTTCCAATCAGGCGGCGCAAGCCGTCCTTGACCTGATCGGCAAAACACAATGAGCAAGACAAGCATGCAAATGGGCCTGGATTTCACTCTGGTAGCCGAAGTCGAAGAACTGGTCGCCGGTGTTGATGAAGTCGGTCGTGGCCCGTTGTGCGGTGCGGTGGTAACGGCAGCAGTGATTCTCGATCCGAACCGGCCTATCCTCGGCCTCGACGATTCGAAAAAGCTCACCGAAGCCAAGCGCGAAAAGCTCTACGACGAGATCTGCGAGAAAGCCCTGAGCTGGTGTATTGCCCGCGCCGAAGTTGAAGAAATCGACGATCTGAATATCCTCCACGCGACCATGCTGGCCATGCAGCGCGCGGTTGCCGGTCTGCATATTCAGCCGAAGCTGGCGATGATCGACGGTAACCGCTGCCCGCATTTGCCGATGCGTGCCGAGGCGGTGATTCAGGGCGACGGCAAGGTGCCGGCGATCGCGGCGGCGTCGATTCTGGCCAAGGTCAGTCGTGACCGCGAAATGGCGGCGTTCGAATTGATCTACCCGGGCTACGGCATCGGTGGCCACAAAGGCTATCCGACGCCCGTTCATCTGGAAGCGCTGGCGCGGCTCGGCCCGACGCCGATTCACCGCCGCTCGTTCGCCCCGGTACGCCTGGCTTACGAGGCGCGGGAAAGCCTGACGCAGGTTTAGGCGCAAGGCTGATGTTTTATTCGAGGCCCGGTACAATCCGGGCCTCGTTGTCTCTATGTAACTGGACAGGATCACTATGCCGGCTTCATTCGTTCATCTACGCCTGCACACTGAATACTCCCTGGTCGACGGGCTGGTGCGGATCAAGCCGCTGGTCAAAGCGCTGACCGCCATGAACATGCCGGCGGTCGCGGTCACCGACCAGAACAACATGTGTTCCCTGGTCAAGTTCTATAAAAACGCCATGGGCGCCGGCATCAAGCCGATTTGCGGCGCCGACCTGTGGCTGGCGAACAAGGACCCGGATGCACCGCTGAGCCGCCTCAGCCTGCTGGTGATGAACGCTCAGGGTTATCGCAATCTCACCGAGCTGATCTCGCGCGGCTTCATCGAAGGCCAGCGCAACGGCATGGTCATCGTCGAGCGCGAATGGGTGGCCGAGGCCAACGAAGGTTTGATCATGCTGTCCGCCGCCAAAGAAGGCGAGATCGGCATGGCCATGATCGGCGGCAACCCGGCGGAAGCCGAATCGCTGGCCCGCGAGTGGATGGCGGTGTTCCCGGATCGCTTCTATCTGGAAATCCAGCGCACCAACCGCCCCAACGATGAAGAGCAACTGCACGGCGCCGTGGCGCTGGCCGACAAGCTCGGTGCGCCGCTGGTGGCGACCAACGATGTGCGTTTCATCAAGCAGGAAGACTTCGCCGCACACGAAACCCGCGTGTGCATCGGTGAGGGCCGCGCCCTCGATGACCCGCGCCGCTCGAAGAATTACAGCGATCAGCAATACCTGAAAAGCGCCGAGGAAATGCTCGAGCTGTTCAGCGATATTCCCGACGCCATCGAAAACACCGTCGAGATCGCCAAGCGCTGCAACATCGAAGTGAAGCTGGGCACGCACTTCCTGCCCAACTTCCCGATTCCCGATGGCATGACCATCGACGAATATTTCCGCAAGGTCTCCTTCGAAGGGCTCGAAGAACGCCTGGCGGTGCTGCTGCCCAAGGACACCACCGAAGACTACGAAGCCAAGCGCCAGGTCTACGTCGACCGCTTGAATTTCGAGCTGGATATCATCATCCAGATGGGCTTCCCCGGTTACTTCCTGATCGTGATGGACTTTATCCAGTGGGCCAAGAACAACGGCGTACCGGTAGGTCCGGGCCGTGGGTCGGGTGCCGGTTCGCTGGTGGCTTACGTACAGAAGATCACCGACCTCGACCCGCTGGAATATGACCTGCTGTTCGAACGTTTCCTCAACCCGGAACGGGTCTCGATGCCCGACTTCGACGTCGACTTCTGCATGGACGGCCGTGACCGGGTGATCGATTACGTGGCCGAGAAATACGGCCGCAATGCGGTGAGCCAGATCATCACCTTCGGTTCCATGGCCGCCAAGGCTGTGGTCCGTGACGTGGCGCGGGTGCAGGGCAAGTCCTATGGCCTGGCGGATCGCCTGTCGAAGATGATTCCGTTCGAAGTCGGCATGACCCTGGAAAAAGCCTACGAACAGGAAGAAATCCTGCGCGACTTCATCAAGGTCGATGAAGAAGCGGCGGAAATCTGGGAGATGGCGCGCAAACTCGAGGGCGTGGTGCGTAACGTCGGCAAACACGCCGGTGGTGTGGTAATCGCGCCGACCAAACTGACCGACTTCTCGCCGATCTATTGCGACGAGGCCGGTGACGGTCTGGTGACCCAGTTCGACAAGGACGACGTTGAGGCCGCCGGTCTGGTGAAGTTCGACTTCCTCGGCCTGCGTACCCTGACGATCATCGACTGGGCGCTGAAAACCATCAACCGCGACCGCGCCAAGGTCAACGAGCCGCCGCTGGATATCGCCTTTATCCCGCTGGACGACAAGCCGACCTACCAGTTGCTGCAAAAAGCCGAAACCACGGCGGTGTTCCAGCTTGAATCGCGAGGCATGAAAGAGCTGATCAAAAAGCTCAAGCCCGACTGCCTGGAAGACTTGATCGCACTGGTGGCACTGTTCCGTCCGGGCCCGCTGCAATCGGGCATGGTGGACGACTTCATCAACCGTAAGCACGGTCGCGCCGAACTGGCGTATCCGCACTCGGACTACCAGTATGACGGCCTGAAGCCGGTACTCGCGCCGACTTACGGCATCATCCTGTATCAGGAACAGGTGATGCAGATTGCTCAGGTCATGGCCGGTTACACCCTCGGCGGTGCGGACATGCTGCGTCGAGCGATGGGTAAGAAAAAGCCTGAAGAAATGGCCAAGCAGCGCGGCGGTTTCATTGAGGGTTGCGCGACCAACGGGATCGATGCGGATCTTGCCGGTAACATTTTCGACCTGGTGGAAAAGTTCGCCGGTTACGGCTTCAACAAATCCCACTCCGCCGCTTACGGCCTGGTGTCGTACCAGACCGCGTGGCTGAAAGCTCACTACCCGGCGCCGTTCATGGCCGCGGTACTCTCGGCGGATATGCACAACACCGACAAGGTCGTGACCTTGATCGAAGAAGTGCGGACGATGAAGCTGCGCCTCGACGCGCCGGACGTGAACACTTCGGAGTTCAAGTTCACGGTGAACGACGACGGCCGTATCGTTTATGGCCTCGGCGCGATCAAGGGTGTCGGTGAAGGTCCGGTGGAAGCGATCACCGAAGCGCGTCAGGCCGGTCCGTTCAAGGATCTGTTCGATTTCTGCGCGCGGGTCGACCTCAAGCGCATCAACAAACGAACTCTTGATGGCTTGATTCGCAGCGGCGCGCTGGATCGCCTCGGCCCGTATTTCCACGACGAACAAAAGGCCTATCAGGCCAACATCGACCGTAACCGCGCGGTATTGCTGGCGGCGATGGAAGAGGCGATCAAGGCGGCCGAGCAGACTGCGCGGACCCACGACTCTGGCCACGCCGACCTGTTTGGCGGCTTGTTCGTCGAAGAAGACGCCGACGTTTACGCATCTCATCGCAAAGCCAAGGAACTGACCCTCAAGGAACGCCTCAAGGGTGAAAAAGACACCCTGGGCCTGTACCTGACCGGTCACCCGATCGACGAATACGAAGGCGAGATCCGCCGTTTCGCCCGTCAGCGCATCATCGACCTGAAACCGGCGCGCGACACGCAGACGGTGGCGGGGATGATCATTGCCCTGCGGGTGATGAAAAACAAGAAGGGCGACAAGATGGGCTTCATCACCCTCGACGACCGTTCCGGGCGGATCGAAGCGTCGCTGTTTGCCGATGCGTTCCATTCGGCGCAATCACTGTTGCAGACCGACGCGATGGTGGTGGTCGAAGGCGAGGTCAGCAACGACGACTTCTCCGGCGGCCTGCGCCTGCGGGTCAAGCGGGTGATGAGCATGGAGGATGCGCGGACCAATCTGGCCGAAAGCCTGCGCCTGAAGCTGCACACCCAGGATCTCAAAGGCGATCAGCTACGCTGGTTGGGCGAACTGCTCAAGCGTCATCGCGGCGCGTGCCCGGTGACCATGGAGTACACCAGCCCGGATGCGAAGACCTTGCTGCAGTTCGGCGAGACCTGGCGGATCGACCCGGCGGATACCTTGATTCAAGCCCTGCGTGACCAGTTCGGGCGAGACAACGTCTTCCTCCAATACCGTTGACCGGCAAGTGCCATCATTGCGCTTGCCCGCAACCTGAATTTTTAATCTCGACCTCAGCGCGCCTCTCCCTTAAGGTAGGGCGCGAATAGACAACCGGCCGGCCCAAGCTCACTTGGGACACGACCCAAGACGGACGCCTATGAACCCGAATTTTCTAGATTTCGAACAGCCGATCGCCGACCTGCAAGCCAAGATCGAAGAGTTGCGCTTGGTCGGTAATGACAATTCGCTGAATATCGGCGATGAGATCTCCCGCCTGCAGGACAAGAGCAAGACGCTGACCGAAGATATCTTCGGCAAGCTGACCAGCTGGCAGATCGCACGTCTGGCGCGTCACCCGAAACGCCCTTACACCCTCGATTACATCGAGCACATTTTCACCGAGTTCGACGAACTGCACGGCGACCGTCACTTCTCCGACGACGCTGCCATCGTTGGCGGTATCGCCCGTCTGGAAGACCAGCCGGTGATGATCATTGGCCACCAGAAGGGCCGTGAAGTGCGTGAGAAAGTTCGCCGCAACTTCGGCATGCCGCGTCCGGAAGGCTACCGCAAGGCCTGCCGTCTGATGGAGATGGCCGAGCGCTTCAAGATGCCGATCCTGACTTTCATCGACACCCCGGGTGCCTACCCTGGCATCGACGCTGAAGAGCGCAACCAGAGCGAAGCGATTGCCTGGAACCTGCGTGTGATGGCGCGTCTGAAGACTCCGATCATCGCCACTGTAATTGGTGAGGGTGGTTCCGGCGGCGCACTGGCCATCGGCGTTTGCGATCAACTGAACATGCTGCAATATTCGACCTACGCGGTGATCTCGCCGGAAGGTTGCGCGTCGATCCTGTGGAAAACCGCCGAGAAAGCACCGGATGCCGCTGAAGCGATGGGCATCACCGCTGAGCGTCTGAAAGGCCTGGGTATCGTCGACAAAGTGATCAGCGAGCCACTGGGCGGCGCCCATCGTGACCCGGCTGCTGCCGCCGCTTCGATCCGCGCCGAGCTGAGCTCGCAACTGGCGATGCTCAAGCAGTTCGATAACGAAGCGCTGCTCAAGCGCCGTTACGATCGCCTGATGAGCTACGGTCTCTGATCGAGCGCCGATTTGGCTGACGATGCAAAACACTGTGGGAGCGAGCTTGCTCGCGAAGGCGTTATAACAGACGACGAAATTGTTGAATGTTAATCAGCTTTCGCGAGCAAGCTCGCTCCCACATTTGGTTTCCGGCGAGGGTAAAGACATGGGTGAACGCTCGATTGATTTGCCATCCCGTCTTCTGCTGAACCTTGAGCCCTGGCGCCACGTCGCTCACTGGCGCATCGCCTTCTCCGGTGGCCTCGATTCCACCGTCCTCCTGCATCTGCTCGCCACTCTGGCGAACACCGAATCCCTCCCTGCGCTCAGCGCCATTCATATCCACCACGGCCTTCAGGCTGCGGCCGATGCGTGGCCGCAACATTGCCAGGCCGTTTGCGATGCGCTGGGCGTGCCGTTGCAAGTGAAGCGGGTGACCGTAAAGGGCGGGGCGAGCCTGGAGCGGGCGGCGCGGGATGCGCGTTACGCCGCGTTCAGTTCGCTGACGCAGACCAATGACGTGTTGCTGACTGGCCAGCACCGCGATGACCAAGCGGAAACGCTGCTGTTTCGGCTGTTGCGCGGTGCCGGTGTACGCGGGCTCGGGGCGATGCCGCAGCAGCGCCCAGTGGGGCAGGGCATGCTGGTTCGACCGTTGCTGGATGTCAGCCGTGCTGAGCTGGAAGGTTATGCACAGGCGCATCAGTTGCGCTGGATCGAAGACCCGTCGAACCAGAACCGGCAGTTTTCGCGCAATTACCTGCGCCATCAAGTCATGCCGCTGCTGGCCGAGCGCTGGCCGCAAGCGCAGGCCAGCATGGCGCGAACGGCTGCGCATCTGCGTGAGGCGCAGGGCTTGCTCGATGAGCTGGCGCAGATCGATCTCGCACAAGCCGAAACGCCCCATGAATTCGCTTGGCTGGGTGTGCCATCGCTGGAGCTGACACCATTGAGGGCGTTGTCTGACGCGCGCCAGCGAAATGCCCTCAGCCACTGGCTCGAACCATTGACCCGGCTGCCAGATGCTGACCATTGGTCGGGTTGGACAACGCTGTGCAATGCCGGCGCCGACGCTTCACCGATCTGGCGTCTGGCCGACGGAGAGCTGCACCGCAGCGCCGGTCGCGTCTGGTGGCTGAGCGGCAATTGGTTGCGCACGCCAGTGATCGGCGCCGACTGGCAGACCCCGACTTCAGCGCTACGCTTGCCGGATAACGGACGCGTCATGCTCCACGGGCATGCTCCATCCGGGCCTTTGCGTATTGCCTATCGGCAGGGCGGTGAGGTCATGCAATTGGCTGAGCGCGGCAGCCGTGATCTCAAGCGTCTGCTCAACGAGCGCGCGGTCCCGGCCTTCGTGCGTGGCAGATTGCCGCTGCTGTTTCGTGGCGAAGAGTTGCTCGCCGTGGCGAACCTGCCGGGTCTTGCTGGTCAGATGGACGAAGGCTGGACATTGCACTGGCAGCCAACAGACGAAGATCAAGGTTTGAGCTGAAAGGAGCATTCCGGTAGACTACGCTCCCTTCTTGATACAACTTCTGTGGATTCGCCTGAATTGCAGGAGTTGCCGATTACCAAGCAGTCTTTGCTGGGCGATTCCAAAAAATGTGTAGCGAGCAACGTACCGGTGTTTCATCTGCCGGTCTGTCACAACGCGGCGGTTTTTTCGAAAGGTGCACTGTGATTAATGCAGGTGATCGGGGGCTTCGGCCTTCCTTCGCTTTCCCCGGCGGCTCGTTCCGCTTTAACGCAGACTTCTAGGGTTTTTCATGACGCGCTACATATTCGTCACGGGCGGTGTTGTTTCTTCATTGGGGAAAGGCATTGCCTCGGCTTCATTGGCGGCTATCCTGGAGGCGCGGGGGCTTAAGGTCACCATGCTGAAGCTGGATCCGTACATCAACGTCGATCCAGGCACCATGAGTCCGTTCCAGCACGGTGAAGTATTCGTCACCCACGACGGCGCCGAGACCGATCTGGATCTGGGGCACTACGAGCGGTTCATCCGCACGACCATGACCCAGAACAACAACTTCACCACCGGCCGTGTCTACGAGCACGTGCTGCGCAAAGAGCGCCGTGGCGACTACCTGGGTGCAACCATCCAGGTAATCCCGCATATCACCGACGAAATCAAGCGCCGCATCATCAAGGGTGCCGGTGACGCAGACGTGGCGATGGTCGAGATCGGTGGCACCGTCGGTGACATCGAGTCGCAACCGTTCCTCGAAGCCATCCGCCAGTTGCGTTTCGAAGTCGGCGCCAAGCGCGCGATGCTGATGCATCTGACGCTGGTGCCGTACATCGCCACCGCTGGCGAAACCAAGACCAAACCGACCCAGCACTCCGTCAAGGAACTGCGTTCGATCGGTCTGCAACCAGACGTGCTGGTGTGCCGTTCCGATCACCCGATCGATGTGTCCTCGCGTCGCAAGATCGCCCAGTTCACCAACGTTGAAGAGCGTGCGGTAATCGCGCTGGAAGACGCCGATACCATCTACAAGATCCCGGGCATCCTGCATTCGCAGGGTCTGGACGATTTCGTCGTTGAGCGTTTCGGCTTGCAATGCGGCAGCGCCGATCTGTCCGAGTGGGACGCAGTGGTCGATGCCAAGCTGAACCCGGAACACGAAGTGACCATCGCCATGGTCGGCAAGTACATGGAACTGCTCGACGCGTACAAGTCGCTGATCGAAGCGATGAGCCATGCCGGCATCAGCAACCGCACCAAGGTCAACCTGCGCTACATCGATTCCGAAGACATCGAGAACCAGGGCACTGCGCTGCTCGAAGGTGTTGACGCGATTCTGGTGCCGGGCGGCTTCGGTCTGCGTGGCGTGGAAGGCAAGATCACTGCCGTTCAGTACGCTCGCGAAAACAAGGTTCCGTACCTCGGCATCTGCCTGGGCATGCAAGTGGCGGTCATCGAGTTCGCCCGTAACGTACTGGGCTGGAAAGACGCCAACTCCACCGAGTTCGATCGTGCCAGCGGCCATCCGGTTGTCGGTCTGATCACCGAGTGGGAAGACGCCACCGGCGCTGTCGAAGTGCGTACCGAAGCGTCCGATCTGGGCGGCACCATGCGTCTCGGCGCACAGGATTGCCTGCTTGAGCCGGGCTCCAAAGTCCATGATTGCTACGGCAAGGACGTGATCGTTGAGCGTCACCGTCACCGTTACGAAGTGAACAACAACCTGCTGCCGCAGATCATCGAAGCCGGCCTGAAGATTTCCGGTCGCTCCGCCGATGCTGCGCTGGTCGAAGTGGTTGAAGCGCCGGATCATCCTTGGTTCGTCGCTTGCCAGTTCCACCCTGAGTTCACCTCGACCCCACGCGACGGTCATCCGCTGTTCAGCGGTTTCGTCAAAGCCGCGTTGGCTCAACACCAGAAGAAGGCGTAACCCGATGGCACAGAAGATCATCCGCGTCGGCGACATCGAGATTGCCAACGACAAACCCATGGTGCTGTTCGGCGGCATGAACGTGCTGGAAAGCCGTGACATGGCCATGCAGGTTTGCGAAGAGTACGTGAAGGTCACCGAGAAACTCGGTATCCCTTACGTGTTCAAGGCCAGCTTCGACAAGGCCAACCGTTCTTCTGTGACCTCGTATCGCGGTCCTGGCCTGGAAGAGGGCATGCGCATCTTCCAGGACATCAAGCAAGCGTTCGGCGTGCCGATCATCACCGACGTCCACGAGCCGGACCAGGCTGCGGTCGTCGCTGAAGTCTGCGATATCATTCAGCTGCCGGCCTTCCTGTCGCGCCAGACCGATCTGGTTGTCGCGATGGCCAAAACCAATGCCGTGATCAATATCAAGAAAGCCCAGTTCCTCGCGCCTCAGGAAATGAAACACATCCTGAACAAGTGCGTGGAAGCCGGTAACGATCAGTTGATTCTCTGCGAGCGTGGTTCGAGCTTCGGCTACAACAACCTCGTGGTCGACATGCTCGGCTTCGGCATCATGAAGCAGTTCGAATACCCGGTGTTCTTCGACGTGACCCACTCGCTGCAAATGCCTGGCGGTCGTGCCGACTCCGCCGGCGGTCGCCGTGCCCAGGTTCTGGATCTGGCCAAGGCCGGCATGAGCCAGTCGCTGGCGGGTCTGTTCCTCGAAGCGCATCCGGATCCGGACAACGCCAAATGCGACGGCCCTTGCGCCTTGCGTCTGGACAAACTGGAGCCATTCCTGGCCCAGCTCAAAGCTCTGGACGAACTGGTGAAGAGTTTTCCGACGGTAGAAACCGCGTAACGCTCGATTCTCCGGTAAAGTACCGCACGATTTGTCGCTCATGCCCTCGGGCGTGAGCGTTGTCGTCTGCAAGTCTGCCCGCTGTACTTCGCTTGCCGACGATAAAGATTTCCTCTAGCTGCGTCGTTTTCGTCAACTTTGGAGTGTTTACAACAATGGCAAAAATCGTCGACATCAAAGGTCGTGAAGTTCTCGACTCCCGTGGCAATCCCACCGTGGAAGCGGACGTGCTTCTCGACAACGGCATCATCGGCAGCGCCTGCGCGCCGTCCGGTGCATCCACTGGCTCGCGTGAAGCGCTCGAGCTGCGTGATGGCGACAAGAGCCGTTACCTGGGCAAGGGCGTGCTCAAGGCGGTAGCCAACATCAACGGTCCGATCCGCGATCTGCTGCTGGGCACCGACCCGAGCGACCAGAAAGCCCTCGACCAAGCGATGATCAAGCTCGACGGTACCGAAAACAAAGCGACCCTGGGCGCCAACGCCATCCTCGCCGTGTCCCTGGCTGCGGCCAAGGCAGCTGCGCAGGATCAGGATCTGCCGCTGTACGCACACATCGCCAACCTCAACGGCACCCCGGGTGTGTACTCGATGCCGGTCCCGATGATGAACATCATCAACGGTGGCGAGCACGCCGATAACAACGTCGACATCCAGGAATTCATGGTCCAGCCAGTCGGCGCCAAGTCTTTCTCGGAAGGTCTGCGCATGGGCACCGAGATTTTCCATCACTTGAAAGCCGTGCTGAAGGCCCGTGGCCTGAGCACCGCCGTTGGCGACGAAGGCGGTTTCGCACCGAACCTGGCTTCCAACGAAGACGCGCTGAAAGTGATCTCCGAAGCTGTGGCCAACGCCGGTTACAAGCTGGGCACCGACGTGACCCTGGCACTGGACTGCGCCGCGAGCGAGTTCTACGAAGACGGCAAGTACAACCTGTCCGGTGAAGGCCAGGTGTTCACTGCTGAAGGTTTCGCCGACTACCTCAAAGGCCTGACCGAGCGTTACCCGATCATCTCCATCGAAGACGGTCTGGACGAATCCGACTGGGCTGGCTGGAAAATCCTCACCGACAAGATCGGCGAGAATACCCAGCTGGTGGGCGACGACCTGTTCGTGACCAATACCAAGATCCTCAAAGAAGGCATCGATAAAAAGATCGCCAACTCGATCCTGATCAAGTTCAACCAGATCGGCACCCTGACCGAAACCCTGGAAGCCATCCAGATGGCCAAGGCTGCCGGTTACACCGCCGTGATCTCGCACCGCTCCGGCGAAACCGAAGATTCGACCATTGCCGACCTGGCTGTGGGCACCTCGGCTGGCCAGATCAAGACCGGTTCGCTGTGCCGCTCCGACCGCGTTTCCAAGTACAACCAACTGCTGCGTATCGAAGAGCAGTTGAACGGCAAGGCCAAGTACAACGGCCGTGCCGAGTTCCGCGGTTAAGCGCAACCTGATCAAAGGACACCGGATTGTGTCGGAAAAGTCGTGACAGCGATGGATTTGCCACTAATCTGATGCCTTAAGCACAAGCCTGGATCTTTCCAGGCTTCGTGCTATCAGATGCTGCAACATTATGCGTGGCTGTCTTTTTTCACTGGATACCTGATATTCGATGCGCAGTCCTTACTGGTTGTTTCTTGTTTTGCTCTTGCTGCTGGCCGGTCTGCAGTACCGCCTGTGGGTGGGCAATGGCAGTCTGGCGCAGGTCGCCGAGCTGAAACAGCAGATCGCCGAGCAACATGCCGAAAACGAAGGCCTGCTGGAGCGCAACCGGGTGATGGACGCTGAAGTCAGCGAGCTGAAGAAAGGCATGGAGACCGTTGAAGAGCGGGCTCGTCACGAACTGGGCATGGTCAAGGATGGCGAAACCCTTTACCAGCTGGCCCAATGATCGATTCCCTGCCGGCCTTCTGGGCCGTGATTCCTGCCGCGGGCGTCGGTGCCCGAATGGCCGCGGACCGTCCCAAGCAATATCTGCAACTGGGCGGGCGCACAATTCTCGAACACAGCCTCGGCTGTTTCCTCGATCACCCGAGCCTCAAGGGCCTGGTGGTCAGTCTTGCTGTCGAAGATCCCTATTGGCCGAATCTGGCATGCGTCAACGATCCGCGCATTCAGCGGGTTGATGGCGGGGCGGAGCGTTCCGCTTCGGTGCTAAACGCCTTGCTGCATCTGCATGCGCAAGGTGCCGACGATGACGACTGGGTGCTGGTGCACGATGCGGCCCGGCCAAATCTGAGTCGCGATGATCTCGACAAGTTGCTTGCCGAACTCGCGGATGACCCGGTCGGTGGTCTGTTGGCGGTGCCCGCTCGCGACACGCTCAAACGCGTTGATAACAACGGACGTGTGGTTGAAACGGTGGATCGCAGCGTGATCTGGCAGGCGTATACGCCGCAGATGTTTCGCCTCGGCGCGTTGCATCGGGCGTTGGCCGACAGCCTGGTTGCGGATGCGGTGATAACCGATGAGGCTTCGGCGATGGAATGGGCCGGTCTGGCACCGCGTCTGATCGAAGGGCGGGCGGATAACCTCAAGGTCACCCGGCCGGAAGATCTGGAGTGGTTGCGCCAGCGGTGGGCTAACCGCCGCTGATTGCTGTGGCGCCCATTGCGCCGCCTTCGCGAGCAAGCTCGCTCCCACATTTGATTTGCGCCTGACACCAGATTTGCAGTCACTGCACGTCCACTGTGGGAGCGAGCT
>NZ_JASCPT010000037.1:0-42792 GCF_029959775.1 Pseudomonas sp. PS01270
GCTCGCGAATGCGGTAGTCCAGTCAATAATTGATAAAGACTGATACTCCGCGTTCGCGAGCAGGCTCGCTCCCACAGTGTTTTGCGGCAGCCGATTTACTCGGCGATCTGCAACTTGCGCGCCTCGGTATACACGTACCGCACTTTCTCGTACTCGAACGGCGAGTTCATCTGGCCGTAGCGGAAGCTGGTCTGGTAGCGCTTGTCGATCGCACGCAAGGCCCAGACTTCCGGGTGATTGGAGCTGACTTCCGCGACGTTGAGGAAATTGATCGCGGTGTCGGCGGTGTAATCCACGGCCAGACCTGCGGTGTCGCGGATGTTCGACGGGCCGAAGATCGGCAGTACGAAGTAGGCGCCGCCCGGTACGCCGTAGAAGCCCAGGGTCTGACCGAAGTCTTCGTTCTGGCGTGGCAGGCCCATGGCGGTGGCCGGGTCCCACAGGCCGGCGATGCCGATGGTGGTGTTGAGCAGCAGGCGCGCGGTGGTTTCCATCGAGCGCTGGCCCTTGAACTGCAACAGGCTGTTAACCAGGTTCGGCACGTCACCAATGTTGTTGAAGAAGTTGCTCACCCCGGTACGCACAAAGCTTGGGGTGATGTAGCGATAGCCATCGACTACCGGCAGGAACACCCACTGGTCGAAGCGATAGTTGAAGTGGTAGACCCGGCGGTTCCACGATTCCAGCGGGTCATAGACGTTCAGCGCGTTGAGCGTCGAACGTTCGAACTCGCGCTGGTCCAGGCCCGGGTTGAACTTGAGTTTGGTCAGCGGTTCCTTGAAGCCGTCGCTGTCGACCACTACCGGGGCATCGGCTTTACTGTTGTCGGCCTGGGCCACGCCTGCACAGAGGAACGCTGCAATCAGCAGGAGATATTTAGCCACGGAAGAACTCCAGCATGGCGTCGCTGTTGACGCGATAGTTAAGGTTGCCGCAGTGGCCGCCCAGTGGATAAACGGTCAGGCGATCACCGAAGGTTTTACGCAGGAAGCCCAGGTCGCCAGGGCCGAGGATGACGTCGTCGGCGTTGTGCATCACGGCGATTTTCGGGCTGTCGTGCAGGTAATCCTTGAGCGCATACAGGCTGACCTGGTCGATCAGTTGCAGCAGGCTGCCGCCGTCGGTGCGCGCGCGCCACATCGGAATAACCTGCTCGGTGATGTAGCAGTCGAAGTCGCATTGCAGCGCACGCTTGAGGAACGGCGTGAGGCTGGTGCCTTCGGTGATCGGGAATTTCGGCGGGGTAATCAGACCGCGACGGTTGACCAGGTCCGAGGTGTAGGCAATGTCGGCTGCCGAGAAGCGGAACGACGTGCCAATCAGCATGGCCATCTGTTCGTTGGTCAGGTGCTGCTTGGACTGCTGGAAGTCATACAGCAGCGCATCGTTGAGGTCGATGTAGCCTTTCTGCTGGAAGTAGCGGGTCAGCTTGGTCAGTACCAGTTCGTAAAAGGTGGTGCTGTTGTTGATGCCTTTCACCTCGGTCTGTACCAGCTTGTCGAGGTTGGTCACCGAGGTATAGAGGTTGACCGGCGGGTTGAGCAGCAGGACTTTCTTGAAGTTGAAGCTGCGGCGCGTTTCGTCCAGATGCGCGACGAACGCGGCATCGAGGGCGCCGAGGCTGTAACCGGTCAGATAGTACTCAGTGACCGGCAGTTTCGGGTTCTGCGCCCGCACGGCCTGCATCACCCGATACATGTCTTCGGCATCTTCCTTGGTCACGCCCGGGGTGGCGAAACGCGAGGCGGCGCTGATGAAGTCGAAGCTGGTCGGCGACGACAACTGCACGACATGGTAGCCGGCCTTGTAATACAGCTTTTTCAGGTATTCGTTGAGCGTGCTGTCAAAGCGCGCGCCGGTGCCGGCGATCAGGAAGATCAGCGGCGCCGGTTTGTCCTGCGTGGCGATGCGGTAGGTGAGTTTTTTGACTGCCCAGAAATTGTCCGGCAGCTGGAATTCACGCTCCGGGCGCAGGGTGAGGCTGCGGTCCGTTTGATTGATGTCGTCGTCCAGCGGCAACTCCGGACGCAGGTCCGGTGGGGTCGTGGCGATCGTCGCCTCGAACGGGTTGGTCAGCGGGTAGCCATAGCTGGCGGCGTCGATATCCACCGCCAGCGCGGACGCACTCAAGATAAGGCCGCTGAACAGCGCGGCGAAGCGCAAGGAACGGAGCATGACTAGATCCCTTAGAGGAAGGTGCCGATTGAAGTTCGCAGGCTATGACCACCGGCCGTGCGCCAAAGTGCCATGCTGCGGCACCAAACAGGCGGAATTCGGGGTAATAGTAGCTGGACGATACACGTTGCGAGGGCTTGCTGAACAGTTAACAGTTGTTAGTGCTTGCGAATGCCGGTCGGCAGATTAAGCTGGCCGCCGATTTCCGCAGATTGGAGTGCTCCATGTCCCGCCGCTTGCCCGTGATTGTGCTGCTTGTTTTGTTGCCGCTGTGGCTGGCCGCCAGTTATGCCGCGCGCTATGGCTTCATGGAAGACGGGCAGTGGGTGGGTATCTGTGTCGACGAGGCCGGTCGTTGGGAGTGCCTGGTGCGGTCGAACCTGGGGCTGATGATTCATTTCAGGGTGTTGGGCTGGGCGGCGGTGGGCGCGGCGGTATTGGCGTTTGTCGTGCCGGGACGGGCAGGGTGGTGGCTGGCGGTGCTGGCGCTGGTGTTCGGCCTGCCGGCGCTGGCGTTGTACAACACCACATTAGCGGTATTTGCGGTGGTGATTGCCGGATTGCGCCTGGTCCGCGAGTCCCGCAGCGTCTGACAGTCAGTCATCGCGGGCAAGCCCGCTCCCACAGGGATTGAGGTGAACACAACATTTGTGTGCAGCAGAAATCCTGTGGGAGCTGGCTTGCCAGCGATGGCGATTTCGAAAGCGCTGAAATCAGGCCTTGCGAACCCGCAGGCAGCGCCACAACGCCACCACCATCAAACCACTCACCAGCGCCCAACCCCACGCCTGCTGATTCAGCATCCCTTCCTGATACAGCTGCGGTGCAATCCCCGCGCCGACGATAAAGGTCAGCAGAGCAATCTCCCGACGCGGCACGCTCACCGGGCGGTACAGGTAGACCAGCGCCGGCAGCACGAACGCCATGCTGGCGAAACTGCGATAGCGCGGATCGAAGACCATCTCCAGCATCATCACCGCCGCGGCAAAACCGGCCGCCACGACCAGCCAGCCGGCGCGCCGTTCGAGGAAATCGAAGGCTCGCGCGCGCCAACCGCTACGCGCGCTTAGCGTCAGCGCGGCATGCGCAAGGACCAATAGATTCAAACCGGTCAGCAGTCCGACCCACAGCCATTCCCCGGCAAACCGCGTGGTCAGCCGCGCCAGATCGCCCCAGGCGCCAATCGAGCAAGCAGCGACGGCGCCTAGCAGTGGCAGCAGCAGCGCCGAACGTGTAGTGCGGACAGCACCGCCAAGCATCAGCGTGCCAAGGAAAATCAATCCGCCGACCGCCAGCCACTCTTTCCAGTACGGCACATTGCTCACCGGCCCGGCGAGCACGCCCTTGTCCTGCCGATCGGCATCGAACAGCCCCCAATAGCCGCCGACCGCGCCTTCACTGCCGCGCTTCCACGGTTGATCGAAGGCTTCGATCAGGTTGTAACGCCAGCCTTCCTGCTCGGCCATCGCCACAAAGCCACGAATGAATTTTGCCTCGTTGACCCGGCTCGGTACGGCTGTTTCACGCTGACGGCCTTCGCTCGGCCAGCCGGTTTCGCCAATCATCACGTCTTTGGGCGCGAACTTGTTGCCGAACACCTGACGCACATCCGCCACATGCCGCAGCGCCACGTCGATGTTCGATGGATCGTCTTCCCAGTACGGCAGCAAGTGAATGGTCAGAAAGTCCACGGCCGGCGCGACTTCCGGGTGCTTGAGCCAGAATTCCCAGACGTCGGCGTAGGTCACCGGTTGCTTGACCTGGCTTTTGACCTTGTTGATCAGCCGGGCCAGTTGTGCGCCGGTGACCTCTTTGCGCAGCAGTGCCTCGTTGCCGACGATCACCGCTGTAACCACGTCGGGGTTGGCATTGGCCGATTTGATCAGCAGCTCGACTTCCTGCTCGGTATCGACCGGATTGCTGTTGACCCAGGCGCCGATCATCAACTTCAGACCGTGCTTGCGCGCCAGATCGGGCATGGCTTCGAGCCCGGTCATCGAGTAGGTGCGGATGCATTCAAAGCGCGTCGCCAGCAGCGCGAGGTCGGCGTCCATGCGCTCGGGGCGTAATTTGAACGGCACGTCGAACGGCGATTGGTCCTTGTCGAACGGCGTATAGGAGGCGCACTGCAATTTGTGTGTCGGCGTCGCGGCGTCCGGCAGGATCACCGGTTGGCCGAGGTCATACCAGAAACCGCCAAGGGCCAGGAGCCCGAGCAGGCAGGCGAACAGATAAGGCAGAAAAGGAAATCGGGACGTTGCGGACATGGTCAGGCCGAGTGGCTGCAAAGCGACGCATGTTACCTGCATTTATAGAAGGGCAGGTGGCTCGCTGGCGTTGTACATGCAAAGTTCGGGCGGATTGTCTGGCGTCAATTAATCGCGCTTGATTAATGGCTTTCTGATGTCGTTTCTCGCTGCCTTGAGGTCGCTGACAGAGCAGGTCGCCGGCCGCTTGAGGTTGATGATCAAACCATCAGTACCCTTTTTGAAAAATCGGCTGATGTTCGGTGTGTGAGGTCCGGCGTGATGGGGGCGCTGTGCACCATAACAATACGTTGACGATGCCCGGCATCCGTCGGGCGCAGCATTTCGGGGAAGTAAACGATGAAGATGCGACGACTTTTAGGCGCAGGTGCCGTTCTGGCGCTTGCGATGAGTTCCACTTTCGCCAACGCTGAAAAACAGACCCTGAACATCGGTTACGTTGACGGCTGGTCCGACAGCGTCGCGACCACTCACGTGGCGGCCGAAGTGATCAAACAGAAACTCGGTTACGACGTGAAACTGCAAGCCGTTGCCACCGGGATCATGTGGCAGGGCGTGGCCACCGGGAAACTCGACGCGATGCTCTCGGCCTGGCTGCCCGTGACGCACGGTGACTACTGGACGAAAAACAAGGATCAGGTCGTCGACTACGGCCCGAACTTCAAGGACGCGAAGATCGGCCTGATTGTGCCGGAGTACGTCAAAGCCAAATCGATCGAAGACCTGAAAACCGACGACACCTTCAAAAACCGCATTGTCGGCATCGACGCCGGTTCAGGCGTAATGCTCAAGACCGATCAGGCGATCAAGGATTACGGTCTGGACAAGTACAGCCTCAAGGCCAGTTCCGGCGCCGGCATGATTGCCGAGCTGACCCGCGCCGAGAAGAAGAACGAATCCATCGCTGTCACCGGTTGGGTGCCGCACTGGATGTTCGCCAAGTGGAAACTGCGCTTCCTCGACGACCCGAAAGGCGTGTATGGCCAGGCTGAAACCGTGAACAGCATCGGCAGCAAAGGCCTGGACGCCAAGGCGCCGGAAGTGGCCAAGTTCCTGAAAAACTTCCAGTGGGCGTCGAAAGACGAAATCGGCGAGGTCATGCTGGCGATCCAGGACGGCGCCAAGCCTGATGCAGCGGCCAAGGACTGGGTAGCCAAACACCCGGATCGTGTAGCTGACTGGACCAAATAACAGCTTCACCGCCGAACTCTGTGGGAGCGAGCTTGCTCGCGAAAGCGCTCTGTCAGTTGACTGATACGGCGCCTTCGCGAGCAAGCTCGCTCCCACAGTTGTTTTTGGGTGTCCGGAAAATGGCCAGAACATCATGGCCATCTACTACTAAGGTCGTCTGGATCCTCTCTCGCAGCCGCATACATTAGCTACGTTCCAACAATAATTTGTGCTGCGAGGATAAAAACAATGAACGACAGCATTTACCTCTCGATTCAAAACAGTCCCCGATTCAAGGAGCTGGTTCAGAAAAGGGAACGATTCGCCTGGATTCTCTCGGCAATCATGCTCGGGCTGTACTCCGCATTCATCCTGCTGATCGCATACGGGCCGCACGTGCTCGGGGCGAAACTCAGTCCTGAATCCTCAATCACCTGGGGCATCCCGATCGGTGTCGGCCTGATCATTTCAGCCTTCGTCCTGACCGGCATCTACGTGCGCCGCGCCAATGGCGAGTTCGACGACCTGAACAATGCGATTCTCAAGGAGGCTCAGCAATGATCCGGCGTCTACTGGCTCTATTGAGTGTTGCGGCTTTCGCGCCGAGTGTCTGGGCGGCTGACGCGTTGACGGGGGAGGTGGCCAAACAGCCGCTGAACATCCCGGCGATCCTGATGTTCGTGGCCTTCGTCGGCGCGACGTTGTACATCACCTACTGGGCTTCGAAGAAAAACAATTCGGCCGCCGATTATTATGCGGCGGGCGGCAAGATCACCGGTTTCCAGAACGGCCTGGCGATCGCTGGCGACTACATGTCGGCGGCGTCCTTCCTGGGTATTTCCGCGCTGGTGTTCACCTCCGGTTACGATGGCCTGATCTACTCGATCGGCTTCCTCGTGGGCTGGCCGATCATTCTGTTCCTGATCGCCGAACGCCTGCGCAACCTGGGTAAATACACCTTTGCCGACGTGGCGTCCTACCGCCTCGGGCAAACCCAGATTCGCACCCTGTCCGCCTGCGGCTCGCTGGTGGTGGTGGCGTTCTACCTGATCGCGCAAATGGTCGGTGCCGGCAAGCTGATCCAGCTGCTGTTCGGCCTCGATTACCACGTTGCGGTGATCCTGGTCGGCGTGCTGATGTGCATGTACGTGCTGTTCGGCGGCATGCTCGCGACCACTTGGGTGCAGATCATCAAGGCAGTTTTGCTGCTGTCCGGTGCCTCGTTCATGGCGCTGATGGTGATGAAGCACGTGGGCTTTGACTTCAACACGCTGTTCTCCGAAGCGATCAAGGTGCACGCCAAGGGTGAGGCAATCATGAGCCCGGGCGGTCTGGTGAAGGATCCGATCTCGGCATTCTCGCTGGGTCTGGCGCTGATGTTCGGCACCGCTGGCCTGCCGCACATTCTGATGCGCTTCTTCACCGTGAGTGACGCAAAAGAAGCGCGCAAGAGCGTGCTGTACGCTACCGGTTTCATTGGTTACTTCTACATCCTGACCTTCATCATCGGCTTCGGCGCGATCCTGCTGGTCAGCACCAATCCGGCCTTCAAAGATGCAGCGGGCGCCTTGCTCGGCGGCAACAACATGGCGGCGGTGCACCTGGCCAACGCGGTGGGCGGCAGCATCTTCCTAGGCTTCATCTCGGCAGTGGCGTTCGCAACCATTCTGGCTGTGGTAGCCGGTCTGACCCTGGCGGGTGCTTCGGCGGTTTCTCACGACCTGTACGCCAGTGTGATCAAGAAGGGCAAAGCCAACGAGAAGGATGAGATTCGCGTGTCGAAGATCACCACTATCGCCCTGGCGGTGCTGGCGATTGGCCTGGGCATTCTGTTCGAAAGCCAGAACATTGCGTTCATGGTCGGCCTGGCGTTCTCCATCGCGGCGAGCTGCAACTTCCCGGTACTGCTGCTTTCGATGTACTGGAAGAAGCTGACTACTCGCGGCGCGATGATTGGTGGCTGGCTGGGTCTGGTGAGTGCTGTTGGTCTGATGATCCTCGGCCCGACCATCTGGGTGCAGATTCTGCATCACGAGAAGGCGATCTTCCCTTACGAATATCCGGCGCTGTTCTCGATGATGATTGCGTTCATCGGGATCTGGTTCTTCTCGATTACCGACAAGTCGGCGGCTGCGGACAATGAGCGGGCGCTGTTCTTCCCGCAGTTTGTGCGTTCGCAGACCGGGTTGGGGGCGAGTGGGGCGGTTTCGCACTAAGAGATCAGATGTAAGCTGCAAGCTGCAAGCTTCAAGAAAACGCCCTGATTGAGAGATTGGGGCGTTTTTTTGTGGGCGGTTATCGGTTGGTTTGGTGTGTATATCCGTTGCTGCGGTAACGGCGGCTTAGGGTTTCGCCCTTACGGCGAGTCACCTTTTCCAAACGCCGAAAAGGTAACCCAAAAGGCTTGCTCCTACGTTCGGCCCTCGCAGGCTCGGGTTCCTTCGCTGCGGGATCGATCCGGGCGCAGCGGCTCCGGTTTGCTTCGCTGCACCTCCTTCCGCTGTGTCTGGCTGCGCCAGACGGTCGCTGCGCTCCCACGCCCGGATCAATCCCTCCGCTCAGCCTTCCGACGTCGCCCGTGGATCAAGATCAAAAGCACTCGAGCTAACGCTCATTGTTGAGTGGTTAGAAGCGTCGCACGGCTTGAGATTTTCGGTGGATTCGCCCCTCACCCCAGCCCTCTCCCGAGGGAGAGGGAGCCGATTTGTGAGGTGTTCAAAACCTGCATTCGACTCGGTATCGCAAGTCGGCGTGTTTCGCCCAAACACCTCGGTCAGTTCCCTCTCCCTCTGGGAGAGGGCTAGGGTGAGGGGCTCTTGATCTGGCTTTGGCTTTTGCTTTTGATCTTTTGCCCTTTCGGCAGGCTTCGTTACGGGATCGATCCGGGTGTGGGAGCGCAGCGACCGTACGACGCAGTCGTACACAGCGAGTGTAGGTGCAGCGAAGCCGACCGGAGCCGCTGCGCCCGGATCGGTCCCGTAACGAAGGTACCCCGAGCCCTAGCGAGCGGGCCGTACGCCGGGGCAAAGCCTTTTGGGTTACCTTTTTGGCGTCTGAAAAAGGTGACTCGCTGTAAGAGCGAAACCGCCAGCGGCAGCACCCGCAGCAACGGATATGCCCCCAGAATCCAAGAACCAGTCGGCCCGAAGGCCGCTGAGACCACAAACAAAAACGGCCTCTATATAAGAGGCCGTTCCTGACACACCACTAAACCATCACAAAAAAAGAAAAACCCTTATTTGCGATCTTCCAGCTTGGTGATGTCACGCGACTCGTAACCGGTGTACAGCTGGCGCGGGCGGCCAATCTTGTACGGGCTCGAGAGCATTTCCTTCCAGTGCGAAATCCAGCCGACAGTACGCGCCAGGGCGAAAATCACCGTGAACATGCTGGTTGGAATGCCGATCGCCTTGAGGATGATCCCCGAGTAGAAGTCGACGTTCGGGTACAGCGAGCGCTCGATGAAGTACGGGTCGGTCAACGCGATCTCTTCCAGGCGCATGGCCAGTTCGAGTTGCGGATCGTTGTTGATGCCCAGTTCCTTCAACACTTCGTCGCAGGTCTGCTTCATGACAGTCGCGCGAGGGTCGCGGTTCTTGTAGACGCGGTGACCGAAGCCCATCAACTTGAACGGATCGTTCTTGTCCTTGGCTTTGGCGATGAACTTGTCGATGTTCGACACATCGCCAATCTCGTCGAGCATGGTCAGCACGGCTTCGTTCGCACCGCCGTGGGCAGGGCCCCACAGTGCGGCGATACCGGCGGCGATACAGGCGAACGGGTTGGCACCCGAAGAACCGGCCAGACGCACGGTGGAGGTCGAAGCGTTCTGCTCGTGGTCGGCGTGGAGGATGAAGATCCGGTCCATGGCCTTGGCGAGTACCGGGCTGATCGGTTTGATCTCGCACGGGGTGTTGAACATCATGTGCAGGAAGTTTTCCGCGTACGTCAGGTCGTTGCGCGGGTACATCATGGGTTGGCCCATGGAGTACTTGTAGACCATCGCTGCCAGGGTCGGCATCTTCGCAACCAGACGGATCGCGGAGATTTCGCGATGCTGCGGGTTATTGATGTCCAGGGAGTCGTGGTAGAAGGCCGAGAGGGCGCCGACTACACCGCACATGACGGCCATCGGGTGGGCGTCGCGACGGAAACCGTTGAAGAAGGTTTTCAGTTGCTCGTGAACCATGGTGTGGTTCTTCACGGTGCTGACGAACTGGGCCTTCTGTTCTGCGGTCGGCAGTTCGCCGTTGAGCAGCAGGTAGCAGGTTTCCAGGTAGTCCGACTTTTCAGCCAGCTGTTCGATCGGGTAGCCGCGGTGCAACAAAATGCCGTTGTCGCCGTCGATATAGGTGATTTTCGATTCGCACGAAGCGGTCGACATGAAACCCGGGTCGAAAGTGAAGCGGCCCGTGGCCGTCAGGCCCCGAACATCGATTACATCGGGACCAACGGTGCCGGTTAAAATGGGCAGCTCGACGGGGGCTGCGCCCTCGATGATCAACTGCGCTTTTTTGTCAGCCATGTGGCCTCCTATTTATGCTTGAACCATCAGACAGACCCCCCACGCAGGGCCCGCACCACTATAGTGAGATAAATTCGAATGTCAATTTGCCTAAAGTCTTGCTCCAGAAGGCTTTAAGCCGACTTTTTCCTCGAAATTGCCTGCCATTTACGCCTTTTATGCAACTTGTGCAATCCGCTATTGGGGGTAGGTGAACGCGTTGTCATTAGTAGCCTAACTGTCTATACTCGGCCACCGACCGCCAAGGGCTTTTGGGCTTGCTTTCATTGGGGGTCGCATCCCTGGGTGGTGGTTACCTGACCAGTGCACTCCCCAACAACTTTGCCCTGATTGTTAGGGGCTCTTCAGTGTGAAAAAAAAGCCGTGAAAAGCCAACGACCTGTAAACCTAGACCTAAGGACCATCAAACTCCCAGTCACTGCTTACACGTCCATTCTTCACCGTATCTCCGGTGTCATCCTCTTCGTGTGCCTTGCCATCATGCTTTACGCATTGGACAAGTCGCTGAGCTCCGAGGAAGGCTTCGGTCAGGTGAAAGCGTGTCTGACCAGTCCGCTAGCCAAGCTAGTGATTTGGGGCATCCTGTCCGCTCTGCTGTATCACCTGGTAGCCGGTGTGCGCCACTTGATCATGGACATGGGCATCGGTGAGACGCTGGAAGGCGGCAAACTGGGCTCGAAAATCGTTATCGCCGTTTCCGTGGTGGTAATCGTTCTGGCAGGAGTCTGGATATGGTAACTAACGTCACTAACCTGTCGCGTTCGGGCCTCTATGACTGGATGGCACAGCGTGTGTCTGCGGTCGTTCTCGCGGCTTACTTCATCTTTCTGATCGGATACATCGTCGCCAATCCTGGCCTCGAGTATGCCCAGTGGCATGAACTGTTCGCTCACAACGGAATGCGTATTTTCAGCCTGCTGGCCCTTGTTGCTCTGGGCGCTCACGCCTGGGTCGGCATGTGGACCATCGCGACCGACTACCTGACGCCAATGGCGTTCGGCAAGTCCGCAACGGCGATACGTTTCCTTTTCCAGGCAGTATGCGGCGTTGCGATGTTCGCTTACTTCGTCTGGGGTGTGCAGATTCTCTGGGGTATCTGATTCATGGCTAACATTCCAACGATTTCTTTCGACGCCATCATTATTGGTGGTGGCGGTGCCGGCATGCGCGCTGCGCTGCAGCTGGCACAGGGCGGCCACAAGACTGCGGTGATCACCAAGGTTTTCCCGACCCGTTCGCACACTGTGTCCGCGCAGGGCGGCATCACGTGCGCCATCGCTTCCGCTGACCCGAACGATGACTGGCGCTGGCACATGTACGATACCGTCAAGGGTTCCGACTACATCGGTGACCAGGACGCTATCGAATACATGTGTCAGGAAGGCCCGGCTGCCGTGTTCGAGCTGGATCACATGGGGCTGCCGTTCTCGCGTACCGAGCAAGGCCGCATCTATCAGCGTCCGTTCGGTGGCCAGTCCAAGGACTACGGCAAGGGCGGTCAGGCTGCACGTACCTGCGCTGCGTCCGACCGTACCGGTCACGCGCTGCTGCACACGCTTTATCAGGGCAACCTGAAAGCCGGCACTACGTTCCTCAACGAGTACTACGCTGTTGATCTGGTGAAAAACCAGGAAGGCGAATTCGTTGGTGTGATCGCGATCTGCATCGAAACCGGCGAAACCTCCTACATCCGTGCCAAGGCCACCGTCCTGGCCACTGGCGGTGCAGGCCGTATCTACGCGTCCACCACCAACGCCCTGATCAACACCGGTGACGGCGTCGGCATGGCTCTGCGTGCTGGCGTGCCGGTACAAGACATCGAAATGTGGCAGTTCCACCCGACCGGCATCGCCGGCGCCGGTGTACTGGTTACCGAAGGTTGCCGTGGTGAAGGTGGTTACCTGATCAACAAGCACGGCGAGCGTTTCATGGAGCGTTATGCTCCGAACGCGAAAGACCTTGCAGGTCGTGACGTGGTTGCCCGTTCGATGGTCAAGGAAATCATCGCCGGCAACGGTTGCGGTCCGAATGGCGACCACGTGATGCTCAAACTCGACCACCTGGGCGAGGAAGTGCTGCACAGCCGTCTGCCAGGCATCTGCGAACTGTCGAAGACTTTCGCCCACGTTGACCCGGTCGTTGCTCCGGTTCCGGTTGTGCCGACCTGCCACTACATGATGGGCGGCGTTGCCACCAACATTCATGGCCAGGCGATCACCCAGAACGCCGAAGGTCAGGACCAGATCATTCCTGGTCTGTTCGCGGTAGGTGAAGTGGCTTGCGTATCGGTACACGGTGCGAACCGTCTGGGCGGCAACTCGCTGCTCGACCTGGTGGTCTTCGGTCGCGCTGCCGGCCTGCACCTGGAAAAGGCGTTGACCGATGGCATCGAATACGACGACGCTACCGAGTCCGACATCGAAGCTGCACTGTCGCGTTTGAACGCGCTGAACAACCGTACCGACGGTGAAGACGTTGCCACCCTGCGTCGCGAGCTGCAAAGCTGCATGCAGAACTACTTCGGTGTATTCCGTACCGGCGAATACATGCAGAAGGGCATCGCTCAGCTGGCCGATCTGCGCAAGCGTATCGCCAACGTGAAGATCAACGACAAGTCGCAAGCGTTCAACACTGCACGTATCGAAGCGCTGGAACTGCAGAACCTGCTGGAAGTGGCTGAAGCTACCGCCATCGCGGCCGAAGTACGTAAAGAGTCCCGCGGCGCTCACGCCCGTGAAGACTTCGAAGACCGTGATGACGAAAACTGGCTGTGCCACACCCTGTACTTCCCGGGTGACAAGCGCGTCACCAAGCGTGCCGTGAACTTCTCGCCGAAGACTGTTCCGACTTTCGAACCTAAAGTCCGGACTTATTAAGGGTGACCGCCATGTTGCAAGTCAGTGTTTATCGCTACAACCCTGATCAGGACGCCGCGCCGTTCATGCAGGATTTCCAGGTCGATACCGGTGGTAAAGACCTGATGGTGCTGGACGTGCTGGCCCTGATCAAAGAGCAGGACGAAGGTTTCTCCTATCGTCGCTCCTGCCGTGAAGGCGTCTGCGGCTCCGACGGCATGAACATCAACGGCAAGAACGGTCTGGCCTGCATCACGCCGCTGTCTGCCGTTGTAAAA
The DNA here is from genome assembly GCF_029959775.1 of Pseudomonas sp. PS01270. Classification (NCBI taxonomy): domain Bacteria; kingdom Pseudomonadati; phylum Pseudomonadota; class Gammaproteobacteria; order Pseudomonadales; family Pseudomonadaceae; genus Pseudomonas; species Pseudomonas sp. PS01270. The sequence continues at coordinate 13,271 of NZ_JASCPT010000037.1, forward strand.
GGCAACAAACTGATCGTTCGTCCGCTGCCAGGTTTGCCGGTTATCCGTGACCTGGTCGTCGATATGAGCATCTTCTACAAGCAATACGAGAAGGTGAAGCCTTACCTGCAGAACGACACGCCGGCTCCGGCCATCGAGCGTCTGCAGTCGCCAGAAGAGCGCGAAAAGCTCGACGGTCTGTACGAGTGCATCCTGTGCGCCTGCTGCTCGACCTCTTGCCCGTCCTTCTGGTGGAACCCGGACAAGTTCCTGGGTCCTGCTGCGCTGCTGCAAGCCTACCGCTTCCTGGCAGACAGCCGCGACACCAAGACCAGCGAGCGTCTGGCTTCACTTGACGACCCGTTCAGCGTTTTCCGCTGCCGGGGCATCATGAACTGCGTCAACGTATGTCCGAAAGGCCTGAACCCGACTAAGGCCATCGGTCACATCCGTAACATGCTGCTTTCGAGCGGCGTGTGATTCAGCTGCTGTAACCGTTGCACCGTAGAGGCTGTGGCGCGGGCTTCAACCCGCGTCATGGCTATAACCAGAGCCGTAGCCATAAGCTGCAGCTCTTCTTTTGAAGAAATGAGACAAGCAGGGGCATCCGGGCTGGTACCCGGACTATCAGTGTGATCCTAGGTGGCTTGTTTTAGTCGCTGCATTCGGACTTCTGCAAGTTTGCTCGGTGTCGACACCGATGGTGTTCCCCTAACCGAGGGTGACCAAGCATGCAAGAAAGCGTGATGCAGCGCATGTGGAACAGCGCCTACCTTTCAGGTGGAAACGCTGCCTATGTGGAAGAGCTTTATGAGCTCTACCTGCACGACCCTAACGCTGTGCCAGAAGAGTGGCGCACCTACTTTCAGAAGTTGCCAGCCGACGGCAACTCTGCCACTGATGTTTCGCACTCGACGATTCGCGATCATTTCGTGCTGCTGGCAAAGAACCAGCGCCGCGCCCAACCGGTTTCCGCCGGCAGCGTGAGCAGTGAGCACGAGAAGAAGCAAGTTGAAGTGCTGCGATTGATCCAGGCCTACCGTATGCGTGGCCACCAGGCAGCCCAGCTTGACCCGCTGGGGCTGTGGCAGCGTCCTGCACCTGCAGACCTGTCGATCAATCATTACGGCTTGACCAATGCCGATCTTGATACGACCTTCCGTGCCGGCGACCTGTTCATCGGCAAAGAGGAAGCGAGCCTACGCGAAATTCACGAAGCGTTGCAGCAGACATATTGCCGCACCATCGGCGCTGAATTCACGCACATCACCGATTCCGAGCAGCGCCAGTGGTTCCAGCAGCGTCTGGAAAGCGTGCGTGGTCGTCCGACGTACTCCGCCGACATCAAGAGCCACCTGCTTGAGCGCGTGACTGCCGGTGAAGGCCTGGAAAAATACCTGGGCACCAAATACCCGGGCACCAAGCGTTTCGGTCTGGAAGGCGGCGAAAGCCTGATTCCGATGCTCGACGAACTGATCCAGCGTTCCGGCTCGTACGGCACCAAGGAAGTCGTCATCGGCATGGCCCACCGTGGCCGTCTGAACGTACTGGTCAACACCTTCGGCAAGAACCCGCGCGAGCTGTTCGACGAGTTCGAAGGCAAGAAGAAGGTCGAGCTGGGTTCCGGTGACGTTAAATACCACCAGGGCTTCTCGTCCAACGTGATGACCACCGGCGGTGAAGTTCACCTCGCCATGGCGTTCAACCCGTCCCACCTGGAAATCGTTTCCCCGGTGGTCGAAGGTTCGGTGCGCGCCCGTCAGGACCGTCGCAACGACCTGACCGGTGAGAAAGTTCTGCCGATCTCCATCCACGGTGACGCGGCATTCGCCGGTCAGGGCGTGGTCATGGAAACCTTCCAGATGTCGCAGACCCGCGGTTTCAAGACCGGCGGTACCGTGCACATCGTGATCAACAACCAGGTTGGTTTCACCATCAGCAACCCGCTGGACTCGCGCTCCACCGAGTACGCCACCGACGTTGCCAAGATGATCCAGGCGCCGATCCTCCATGTGAATGGTGATGATCCGGAAGCGGTGCTGTTCGTGACCCAACTGGCCATCGACTACCGCATGCAGTTCAAGCGTGACGTGGTGATCGATCTGGTCTGCTACCGTCGTCGCGGCCACAACGAGGCCGACGAGCCAAGCGGCACCCAGCCACTGATGTATCAGCAGATCACCAAGCAGCGCACCACCCGTGAGCTGTACGCTGATCGCCTGACCCAGGCCGGTGTGCTTGACGCTGAACGCGTTCAGGCCAAGGTCGACGAATACCGCAACGCGCTGGACAACGGTCTGCACGTAGTGAAATCGCTGGTCAAAGAGCCGAACAAAGAGCTGTTCGTCGACTGGCGTCCGTACCTGGGCCACGCCTGGACCGCGCGTCACGACACGCGTTTCGATCTCAAAACCTTGCAAGAGCTGTCCGCCAAGCTGCTGGAAATTCCGGAAGGCTTCGTCGTTCAGCGTCAGGTCGCGAAGATCTACGAAGACCGTCAGAAGATGCAAGCCGGCGGCCTGCCGATCAACTGGGGTTACGCCGAAACCATGGCGTACGCGACCCTGGCGTTCGAAGGTCACCCGATTCGCATGACCGGTCAGGACATCGGCCGCGGTACGTTCTCGCACCGTCACGCTGTGTTGCACAACCAGAAAGACGCGGGCACCTACATTCCGCTGCAGAACCTGTACGACGGTCAGCCACGTTTCGACCTGTACGACTCGTTCCTCTCGGAAGAAGCGGTACTGGCATTCGAATACGGTTACTCGACCACCACGCCAAACGCGCTGGTGATCTGGGAAGCCCAGTTTGGCGACTTCGCCAACGGTGCTCAGGTCGTGATCGACCAGTTCATCACCAGCGGCGAGCACAAGTGGGGCCGTCTCTGCGGTCTGACCATGCTGCTGCCACACGGTTACGAAGGCCAGGGCCCTGAGCACAGCTCGGCTCGTCTTGAGCGTTACTTGCAGCTGTGCGCCGAGCACAACATTCAGGTGTGCATGCCGACCACGCCAGCACAGATCTACCACTTGCTGCGTCGTCAGGTGATCCGTCCGCTGCGCAAGCCGCTGGTCGTGCTGACGCCGAAGTCGCTGCTGCGCCACAAGCTGGCCATCTCGACGCTGGAAGATCTGGCCGAAGGTTCGTTCCAGACCGTGATCCCGGAAATCGACGCACTGGACCCGAAAAAGGTCGAGCGCGTGGTTCTGTGCAGCGGCAAGGTCTACTACGACCTGCTGGAAAAACGCCGTGCCGAAGGCCGCGAAGATATCGCCATCGTGCGTATCGAGCAGCTGTATCCGTTCCCTGAGGACGACTTGAAAGAAGTCCTGGCTCCGTACACCAACGTCAAACACGCCGTTTGGTGTCAGGAAGAGCCGATGAACCAGGGTGCCTGGTACTGCAGCCAGCATCACTTGCGTCGCAGCATCGCCAACCTCGACAAGACTCTCGTACTCGAGTACGCGGGCCGTGAGGCTTCGGCTGCGCCAGCTTGTGGTTACGCATCGATGCACGCCGAGCAGCAGGAAAAACTGCTGCAAGATGCTTTCACTGTTTAACGCCTTCGCGCTGACTGAAACCGAATTTTAAGGACCCACAGATAATGGCTATCGAAATCAAAGCCCCGTCATTCCCGGAATCGGTTGCCGATGGCACCGTTGCCACCTGGCACAAGAAACCAGGTGAGGCCGTCAAGCGTGACGACCTGATCGTCGACATCGAAACCGACAAAGTCGTGCTCGAAGTGTTGGCTGAAGCTGACGGCGTGCTGGGCGCAATCGTTGCCGAAGAGGGCGCTACCGTTCTGTCGAACCAGGTTCTGGGCTCGATCGAAGAGGGCGGCGCTGCTGCCGCTCCTGCCGCCGCTCCTGCCGCCGCTGCTGCTCCGGCTGCTACTGCCGCTGCCGCACCGGCTGCTGCCGATGGCGAAGATGACCCGATCGCAGCTCCTGCCGCTCGCAAGCTGGCTGAAGAAAACGGCATCAACATCGCTTCCGTTGCCGGCACCGGCAAGGGCGGTCGTGTGACCAAGGAAGACGTGGTAGCAGCAGTCGCTGCGAAGAAAGCCGCTCCGGCTGCCGCGCCTGCCAAGGCTGCTGCTCCTTCGGCTGCTGCGCCTGTGTTCGCTGCCGGCGACCGCATCGAGAAGCGCGTACCGATGACTCGCGTACGTGCCACCGTGGCCAAGCGTCTGGTTGAAGCCCAGTCGAACATGGCGATGCTGACCACGTTCAACGAAGTCGACATGACCGAAGTCATGGCTCTGCGTTCGAAGTACAAGGACCTGTTCGAGAAGTCCCACAACGGCGTACGCCTGGGCTTCATGTCGTTCTTCGTGAAAGCGGCCACCGAAGCGCTGAAACGCTTCCCGGCTGTCAACGCGTCGATCGACGGCGGCGACATCGTTTACCACGGCTACGCGGACATCGGCGTTGCCGTTTCCAGCGACCGTGGCCTGGTGGTACCGGTTCTGCGTAACGCCGAGCTGATGAGCCTGGCTGAAATCGAAGGCGGCATCGCAACATTTGGCAAGAAAGCCCGTGACGGCAAACTGTCGATGGACGAGATGACCGGTGGTACCTTCACCATCACCAACGGTGGTACCTTCGGTTCGATGATGTCGACGCCGATCGTCAACCCGCCGCAGGCAGCGATCCTGGGCATGCACAACATCATCCAGCGTCCGATGGCCATCAACGGTCAGGTCGTGATCCGTCCGATGATGTACCTGGCTCTGTCCTACGATCACCGCCTGATCGATGGCAAAGAAGCTGTGACCTTCCTGGTGACCATCAAGAACCTGCTGGAAGATCCGGCTCGTCTGTTGCTGGATATCTAAAAAGCAGCTGCAAGCTTTCAGCTACAAGCCTCAAGCTCAAGGCGAGCGGGTGGGCTTGCAGCTTGAAGCTTGCGGCTTGTAGCTTTATTGCTAAAGAGGATTTTTTGAATGTCGCAGAAATTTGACGTAGTAGTGATCGGTGCCGGCCCTGGTGGCTATGTAGCGGCCATCAAGGCTGCTCAGTTGGGCCTGACCACTGCCTGCATCGAGAAGTACACCGACGCAGAGGGCAAGCAAGCCCTGGGCGGTACCTGCCTGAACGTGGGTTGCATTCCTTCCAAGGCGCTGCTCGACAGCTCGTGGAAATACAAGGAAGCCAAAGAGAGCTTCAACGTTCACGGTATCTCGACCGGCGAAGTCAAAATGGACGTCGCTGCGATGGTTGGCCGCAAGGCTGGCATCGTCAAGAACCTGACCGGCGGCGTTGCCACCCTGTTCAAGGCCAACGGCGTTACTTCGATCCAGGGCCACGGCAAGCTGCTGGCCGGCAAGAAAGTCGAAGTCACCAAGCCGGACGGTTCGGTTGAAGTCATCGAAGCGGAAAACGTCATCCTCGCGCCAGGTTCGCGTCCGATCGACATTCCACCGGCTCCGGTTGACCAGAAAGTCATCGTCGATTCGACTGGCGCTCTGGAGTTCCAGTCCGTACCTAAACGTCTGGGCGTGATCGGCGCTGGCGTGATCGGTCTGGAGCTGGGTTCGGTATGGTCGCGTCTGGGTGCAGAAGTGACTGTTCTCGAAGCACTGGACACTTTCCTGATGGCAGCGGACACCGCTGTTTCCAAGGAAGCGCTGAAAACCCTGACCAAACAGGGTCTGGACATCAAGCTGGGCGCTCGCGTTACCGGTTCGAAAGTCAACGGCGAAGAAGTCGTCGTCAACTACACCGATGCCAACGGCGAACAGACCATCACTTTCGACAAGCTGATCGTAGCCGTTGGTCGCCGTCCGGTGACCACTGATCTGCTGTCTGCCGACTGTGGCGTGGAAATCGACGAGCGCGGTTTCATCGCGGTCGATGACCATTGCGTCACAGCTGTACCGGGCGTCTTCGCCATCGGTGACGTGGTTCGCGGCATGATGCTGGCCCACAAGGCTTCGGAAGAAGGCATCATGGTTGTCGAGCGCATCAAGGGCCACAAGGCTCAGATGAACTATGATTTGATCCCTTCGGTTATTTATACTCACCCGGAAATCGCGTGGGTTGGCAAAACCGAGCAGGCGCTGAAGGCCGAAGGCGTTGAAGTCAACGTCGGCACCTTCCCGTTCGCCGCTTCCGGCCGTGCCATGGCTGCCAACGATACCGGTGGTTTCGTCAAGGTCATCGCCGATGCCAAGACCGACCGCGTATTGGGCGTGCACGTGATTGGCCCGAGCGCTGCAGAACTGGTTCAGCAGGGCGCGATCGGTATGGAATTCGGCACCAGCGCTGAAGACCTGGGCATGATGGTTTTCTCCCATCCGACCCTGTCCGAAGCCTTGCACGAAGCTGCTCTGGCAGTGAATGGCGGCGCCATTCACATTGCCAACCGCAAGAAGCGTTAAGACATAATAAGAAACCACGGCGGCAACGGCCCGTCGTGAGCCTTGCGAGCAAGACTCACCGCGGAATGTCCGCCGGACGCAGTCTTGCGTAGCCCAGCTACGCAAGCAGCAGTCACAGGTGGCGCGGCACTCAAACGAGCGCAGCGCCGAATGCGCAGTACCTAACGAAGACGGTAAAAAGCATGAATCTTCACGAGTATCAGGGTAAGCAGCTGTTCGCTGAATACGGCCTGCCAGTTTCCACTGGTTACGCAGTAGACACCCCGGAAGCAGCAGCAGAAGCTTGCGACAAGATCGGCGGCAACGAGTGGGTCGTCAAAGCCCAGGTTCACGCCGGTGGTCGCGGTAAAGCGGGCGGCGTAAAGCTGGTTCGCAGCAAAGAAGACGCCAAAGCCTTCGCACAGCAGTGGCTGGGCAAGCGTCTGGTGACTTACCAGACTGACGCCAATGGCCAGCCAGTCACCAAGATCCTGGTTGAATCGTGCACTGATATCGCTAAAGAGCTGTACCTGGGCGCTGTCGTTGACCGTTCGAGCCGTCGCATCGTGTTCATGGCTTCCACCGAAGGTGGCGTGGACATCGAGAAAATCGCTCACGACACTCCAGAAAAAATTCTCAAGGCCACTATCGATCCACTGGTTGGCGCTCAGCCATCCCAGGGTCGCGAGCTGGCATTCCAGCTGGGTCTGGAAGGCAAGCAGGTCACTCAGTTCGCCAAGATCTTCGTAGGTCTGGCCAAGCTGTTCAAAGACCACGACCTGGCTCTGCTGGAAGTGAACCCGCTGGTGATCAAGGCTGACGGCGATCTGCACTGCCTCGACGCGAAGATCAACATCGACGCCAACGCCATGTACCGTCAGCCTAAGCTGAAGGCTTTCCACGATCCGTCGCAGGACGATCCGCGCGAAGCGCACGCTGCCAAGTTCGAACTGAACTACGTAGCCCTGGAAGGCAACATCGGCTGCATGGTCAACGGTGCCGGTCTGGCCATGGGTACCATGGACATCGTCAACCTGCATGGCGGCAAGCCAGCCAACTTCCTCGACGTAGGTGGTGGCGCTACCAAGGAACGCGTTACTGAAGCGTTCAAGATCATCCTGTCCGACCAGAACGTCGCGGCAGTACTGGTCAACATCTTCGGCGGCATCGTTCGCTGCGACATGATTGCCGAAGGCATCATCGGCGCTGTGAAAGAAGTCGGCGTGAAAATCCCGGTTGTTGTTCGCCTTGAAGGCAACAACGCTGAGCTGGGCGCTAAAGTACTGGCAGAAAGCGGTTTGAACATCATCGCTGCTACCAGCCTGACCGACGCTGCTCAACAAGTTGTCAAAGCTGCGGAGGGCAAATAATGAGCGTCCTGATCAATAAAGACACCAAAGTTATCTGCCAGGGTATTACCGGTTCGCAAGGTAGTTTCCACACCCAGCAAGCCATCGAATACGGCACCAAGATGGTTGGCGGCGTAACTCCGGGCAAAGGCGGCACCGAGCACCTGGGTCTGCCAGTGTTCAACACCGTAAAAGACGCAGTAGCTGCCACTGGCGCTACCGCCAGCGTGATCTACGTTCCGGCTCCGTTTTGCAAGGACTCGATCCTGGAAGCGGCATTCGGCGGCATCAAGCTGATCGTCTGCATCACTGAAGGCATTCCTACCTTGGACATGCTGGACGCCAAAGTTAAGTGCGACGAGCTGGGCGTAGTCCTGATCGGCCCTAACTGCCCAGGCGTGATCACCCCAGGCGAATGCAAGATCGGCATCATGCCAGGTCACATTCACTTGCCAGGCAAGGTCGGTATCGTTTCGCGTTCCGGCACCCTGACCTACGAAGCTGTGAAGCAGACCACTGACGCCGGTTTCGGTCAGTCGACTTGCGTCGGCATCGGCGGTGACCCGATCCCGGGTTCGAACTTCATCGACATCCTGAAGCTGTTCCAGGAAGACCCGAAGACCGAGGCGATCGTGATGATCGGCGAGATCGGCGGTTCGGCTGAAGAAGAAGCGGCTGCCTACATCAAGGCTAACGTGACCAAGCCGGTTGTTTCCTACATCGCTGGTGTGACTGCTCCTCCGGGCAAGCGCATGGGCCATGCTGGCGCAATCATCTCTGGCGGCAAAGGCACTGCAGACGAGAAATTCGCTGCGCTGCAAGACGCAGGCGTTAAAACCGTGCGTTCGCTGGCAGACATCGGCAAGGCCCTGGCCGAGCTGACTGGCTGGGAAGTGAAGAAGTAAGCTTCGGCTGACTTTTTAGCTCCAGCAACAAAGGCCACCTTCGGGTGGCCTTTGTCGTTTCTGGCGTATGAGAATTTTGAGCGCTGTTTTGGCGAGGGGATTTATCCCCGCTGGGCTGCGAAGCGGCCCCCATGCCAGCGTCCATGATCAGTCAGGCAGTTCCAGCTAGGATTCTTTGGGACTGCTGCGCAGTCCAACGGGGATAAATCCCCTCGCCACAGGTTTGCTGTGATGAATACGTGTTCTCTGTATGAAAAATAGATATGTAAACGCGACACGGAAACGTCGCGTATCGGATAGTTCGCCCTCCAACAGTGCGTTTGTCCGCCAAATTCGTTAGGCTGGCCGCCATTTTTGCGTCCGCCGCCCACAAGGCAGCCACGCGCTTTAAGGGTCAGTCCCATACGGATCGACAGCATTTCCCTAATCCAACAGGGCAATCCCCCTCTAAATTCCGATTTCAGTAGTGTGGTATTACCTTAATGAAAGTTTTGAAAGGTCAGGACATCCTGGCACTTGGTTTTATGACGTTTGCCCTGTTTGTCGGGGCCGGTAACATCATTTTCCCGCCGATCGTCGGCTTGCAGGCCGGACCTCACGTCTGGATGGCCGCGCTGGGCTTTCTGATAACCGCCGTAGGTTTGCCGGTAGTCACTGTGGTGGCGCTGGCCAAGGTCGGCGGCGCGATGGATGCGCTGAGCAGCCCGATCGGCAAGATCGCCGGCGGTATCCTCGCGGCGGCATGCTATCTGGCTGTGGGTCCGCTGTTCGCCACTCCGCGTACCGCGACCGTATCCTTCGAAGTGGGTCTGGCGCCGTTGACCGGCGAGAGCCCGCTGGCGCTGTTCCTCTACAGCTCGGTGTACTTCCTGCTGGTGTTCTTCATTTCGCTCTACCCTGGGCGTTTGCTGGATACCGTGGGCCGCTTCCTCGCGCCGCTGAAAATCATTGCGCTGGCAGTACTGGGCATCGCCGCGTTCGCCTTGCCGGCGGGTGACATCGGTCACGGCACTCCAGAGTATGTGGCGGCACCGTTTTCCCAAGGCTTCATCAATGGTTACCTGACCATGGATACCCTCGGCGCACTGGTATTCGGCATCGTTATCGTCAACGCGATCCGCTCCCGTGGCGTCGAGTCGCCAGCGCTGATCACCCGTTACGCGATCATTGCCGGGCTGATTGCCGGCGTGGGTCTGGCACTGGTCTACGTCAGCCTGTTCCGCCTCGGGTCCGGCAGCCATGAAGTCGCGGTCGGCGCCACCAACGGCGCGGCGGTGTTGCATGCCTACGTGCAGCACACCTTCGGTTCGCTGGGCAGCGGTTTCCTTGCGGTGCTGATCTCGCTGGCGTGTCTGGTCACGGCGGTCGGTCTGACCTGTGCCTGTGCTGAGTACTTCAGCCGTGTGCTGCCACTGTCCTACAAGACGCTGGTGATTATCCTCGCAGCGTTCTCGCTGCTGGTCTCCAACCTTGGTCTGACCAAGCTGATTGCTTTCTCGATTCCAGTACTCACCGCGATCTACCCGCCGTGCATCGTTCTGGTCGCACTGAGCTTCTGCAAGGATTTCTGGCATGAGCACGGGCGCATTCTTGGCCCGGTGATGCTGGTGTCGTTCCTGTTCGGCACCATCGACGCCTTGAAAGGCGCTGGTCTGGCCGACTGGATGCCAACTCAGCTGACCCATCTGCCGCTGAGCGAGCAGGGTCTGGCGTGGCTGGTGCCGTGCGTGATGACCCTGGTGGTCGCCGTGGTCTGTGATCGCCTGCTGGGCAAGCGCAGCGAAGTCACTGCCTGACGGGGTTCGGACCCGCCACAAGTGGGTCAGCCCCGGTTAAACAGAAATGCCCCGTATCAATCGATACGGGGCATTTTTTATCAGAGCTGATAATCCTCAGCCCAGATAACGTACGACCAGAGCTCCCACATTGACGTTGTCGCTGTCACGGCTCAGGAGTATTCGCTTGTCGGGCTGCACTGCCACCGAGATCCATTGCATACCGGGCCCCATAGAGTGAGTTACGTATCCCTTGCCATCTCCAAAGGTTGTGTCCAGTTCACCCGTTGCCAGATAGCGGCAGGCAAGCATTTGCTCCCTGGTTATTTGCCCTGTACTCCCCACCACAACCAAGCCATCCTCAGGCTCCCCACTCAGATCGAACAAAGTGCAACCGTCGGTTAATCCAAGATCAGTGACTACAGGCTTACCCTGATTGAATGCGAGATTTGGTCTACCGTTCGGGTTGTACGCGGCCATCATTGCTTTACGTCCTTTACCCCAAACGTCGTCAGGCGATGTGTCGACCTGGCCAGCAACAAAGAAGCTGCCGTCAGCACGTAACATCAGGCTTCGTACGCTGGCCGGGTAATCCGATGGAATGTAGACGGTCCCGGTGCCATCATCGCCGAAGTCTTTATGGGGCGTTCCATCGACGTTCAGGCGCACAATCTTTCCTTCTCCAGCCCTCGAACCTGCGACTGTGATTACTCCATCCTCTGCCACTGAAATAGAAGCAATGCCCATTGCAAGATCCAGCCAGCCTTTGTTGTTGAAAGCGGTATCGAAATCTCCTTTCTGATCAAGTCTGAACAATCGGTTGCTTTGACCGACGAGTATTTTTTCATCAGCAGTCAGTACTAACCTGGTTCTGGATTGCGACTTGATGGAAGCTTCCGGTTTTGGCAATTGCGATTCGGACTGTGGCAGGAAAGGGACGTAAACCGTCCCATCGGGACCGAAATCGCGATCTCTTTCACCATCAGCGAAGAATCTGGCAAGCGCAAATCGGGTCCCTTGGTCCTCATCATATTGATACCCAAAAAGCAGCGCCTTGCCGTCTTTATAAAGACAGGCGCCAGTTCCGCTGGCTTGTCCCGAACCTGTAAACGTACCTACGATCAAACCGTTTTCGTTGAAGCCAGTATCGTTAGTACCGTCTGCCAGTAATTGCGCCAAATGAAAACTGGCCTTGCCCTCTACAAAAGTTTGTCCCACGAGAAGGATCTTTCCATCCGGGCGCAAGCCTGCGATGTTCAAAGCTTGGCTTCCCGCAGCAAATGACTCGGCGTACCCCCGGTTGCCAAACGTTGTGTCAATGGGCAGCGCAGCGTTCAAAGGTGTCATGCTCAAATCCTTGTCTGATAGGGGAGCGGTCAGTGTTCCCGTTTGAGAAAACGACCTTATGCCTCGCCATACCCTCAGCGCTACTGTCAGAGTTGACAGGTATAAGCCTCTGAAAACTGATAGCTGCGGTCTATTTTGAATAAATTTGACTCTTCAATGAGCGTGTCTTTTTACGAGCCAACACGTCGAAACGAAGGGTTCCCTCCATCATTCCTCTTGCTCAGGACAACGAATGTCGTTCATCCAAGCCAATCTGATCCACCTGCTCGCCGCCGTCTGGTTTGTCGTCTGCTGGGGCGGTTACACCCGTTATGCCACCTGGAAGGCCCGTGATACGGCGTGTCTGGCCAGCGTGTTGCACCTTTACCGCGAAGACTGGATGCGCCGCATGCTGCTGCGTGACAACCGCATCGCCGATGCCAGCGTGATCGGCAATCTGGAGCGCAACGCCTCGTTTTTCGCCTCCAGCACGCTGATCATCCTCGCCGGTATTCTCACCGTGCTCGGTGCGTCCGACCGAGCCGTGTCGTTGTTGGCGGATATTCCGATGGTGCAGCAGGCGTCGCAGGGCATGTCGGAGATCAAGTTGCTGTGCCTGGCACTGGTGTTCGTCTATGCGTTCTTCACGTTCAGCTGGTGCATGCGCCAATACAACTTCGCGGCGATTCTGGTCGGTTCAGCGCCGATGATCGGCGAGCGCCAAGTGACCGAGCAGGAACGCAAGGCCTTCGCTTCACGGGCGGCGCGGGTGATTTCGATGGCGGCCAACCAGTTCAACTTCGGCCTGCGTTCTTATTACTTCGGCATGAGCATGCTGGCGTGGTTCGTCAGCCCGTGGCTGTTCATGATCATGAGCGCGGGAGTCGTGGTGGTTTTGTATCGCCGCGAGTTTCATTCCGACGTTCTCGATGTCATGGTCTATACCCCTACAGAGGCGCCCGTCCCTGAGGCAAACAAAGAGGCTGTTTGATGAGTATTCCGTTCTGGTGTGTGTTTATCAGTGCTTTATTGATCTACGTGGCGCGCATGCCGGTGGCCAAGGCCATGAAAGAGCAGGGCGGGTATGACAATCACTTGCCTCGGCAGCAGCAGGCGCAGTTGACCGGCTTCGGTGCGAGGGCGCTGGCGGCCCATCAGAACAGCATCGAAGCCTTCATTCTGTTCGCGGTCGGTGTGCTGATGGCGCACACCACGCAAACCGCGGGTTGGCTGATCGATGCGCTGGCGATCATCTTCGTGATCTCGCGAGTGTTCTATCTGTGGTTCTATCTGGCGGATCTGGCGAAGTTGCGCAGCCTGATGTGGCTAGTTGGCTTCATCTGTTCGTTGTTGCTGATGATTAGTCCGACTTTTAGAACCGTGTTGCTCTAACCGGTAAATCGCAGGCAAAAGAAAACCCGCACTTGGCGGGTTTTCTTTCACACCAGAAAGCTTATTGCTTTTTGGCGGCTTCTTCTTGAGCAGCGGCGTTCGATTCAGCCTGAGCTTTGGCAGCTTCGGCGTTTTCTTTTGCTGCGTCGTTCACTTTATCCTGAGCTTTGTTCATGTCTTGCTGAGCTTGCTCAGCATGTTGGTTGGCATCTTGAGCTTTGTCCTCGGATTTTTTATCGCAGGCAGCGAGACCGAGGGAAGCGGTCAACATCAAGGCAATAGCTAAAGTCTTACGCATGGGGTGTATCTCCTTATGGAAAATAACTACTGGCCTTAAGAACTCGGCGCTACGGGTTAAGTTCCTCAATTGTTTCAGATATATAAGTTTGTTTTATCACGGAACTTTTGCCGCTTTTCTCACTACTGGCACAAGGCCCAAACGCGAGTAATTATCACATGGCCGAAAACCCCGTTTTTGAGCGCGCGACGCGCTTTTTATCGGCATTGCGCCACTGTCAGGTCTTGGGTTTGCAGGTGCACAGTGCCTCCAGCGAAGGGCTGACGGTGATCCTGCCGTACAGCGAAAAAATCGTCGGCAATCCCGAAACCGGAGTCATTCATGGCGGCGCCATCACTTCGCTGATGGACACCGCCTGCGGCATGTCGACCCTGTGCGTGCTGCCGGAGTTCGAAGTCTGTCCGACCCTCGATCTGCGCATCGACTACATGCACGCCGCTGAACCGAACAAAGCGGTGTACGGCTTTGCCCAGTGCTATCGCGTCACCACCGACGTTATCTTTGCCCGTGGTTTTGCTTACCAGGACGATCCCGAGCAACCGATTGCCCACGTCGTCGGCACATTCATGCGCATGGGCACCGGTCTGAAGGGCAGCAAGGGTTTCGCGGGCGCGATCAAGGGAGCGAGCCAATGAGCAACGAACTCAGGGAGCAGCTGCAACAGGCCCATGCACAGGGCGATTACACGCCGCTGCTGGCACTGATTCCTTATGCCGGGCTGATCGGTATCGAGTGCTCGCGAGTCGGCGATGAGTTGCTGTTCAAACTGCCGGCGAACAAGGACAACATTGGTAACCCTTTATTGCCGGCGATCCATGGCGGAGTGATTGCCGGCTTCATGGAGCTGGCCGCAGCCCTGCATTTGCTGATTTTCACCGGCACGCCGGGTGTGCCGAAGATCATCGATTTTTCCCTCGATTACCTGCGCGCCGGGCAGTTTCGCGACACCTGGGCCAGGTGTCAGGTCTGCCGTCAGGGCCGTCGCGTCGCTAACGTAGCGGTCACTGCCTGGCAGAGTACCGAGGCCGAACCGATCGCCACCGCCCGCGCGCACTTCAAAATTGATGAGCCCTTGAAATCCTGAACAGCGCCCCCAACTCAGATGACAACCCGCCGCAGACCATTTCGGGTCGCGGCCACTGCCATCTGATTGGAGTTTGATGACCATGAGTGTGGAAACTCAAAAGGAAACCCTGGGCTTCCAGACCGAGGTAAAGCAGCTGCTGCACCTCATGATCCATTCGCTGTATTCGAATAAGGAAATTTTCCTTCGCGAATTGATCTCGAACGCCTCTGACGCTGTCGACAAGCTGCGCTTCGAAGCCCTGGCCAAGCCTGAGTTGCTCGAAGGTGGTGCTGACCTGAAAATCCGTGTGAGCTTCGACAAGGACGCCAAGACCGTCACCCTCGAAGACAACGGTATCGGCATGAACCGTGACGATGTGATCACCCACCTGGGTACCATCGCCAAATCCGGCACCGCCGATTTCATGAAAAACCTGTCCGGCGATCAGAAGAAAGATTCGCACCTCATCGGCCAGTTCGGTGTCGGCTTCTATTCGGCCTTCATCGTCGCCGACAAGGTTGACGTTTACAGCCGTCGCGCCGGCACTGCCGCCAGCGAAGGCGTGCACTGGTCGTCGAAAGGCGAGGGCGAGTTCGAAGTCGCCACCATCGACAAGCCAGAGCGCGGCACCCGCATCGTCCTGCACCTGAAATCCGGCGAAGACGAATTCGCGGATGGCTGGCGTCTGCGCAACATTATCAAGAAGTACTCCGACCACATCGCTTTGCCGATCGAACTGCCGAAGGAAGTCACTCCGGCCGAAGGCGAAGAGGCCCCAGCCGTTGAATGGGAAACCGTCAACCGTGCCAGCGCCCTGTGGACCCGTCCGCGCACTGAAGTCAAAGACGAGGAATACCAGGAGTTCTACAAACACATCGCTCACGACTTCGAAAATCCGCTGTCGTGGAGCCACAACAAGGTTGAAGGCAAGCTTGAGTACAGCTCGCTGCTGTACGTGCCGGCCCGCGCGCCGTTCGATCTGTACCAGCGTGAAGCGCCGAAAGGCCTGAAGCTGTACGTGCAGCGTGTGTTTGTGATGGATCAGGCCGAGTCGTTCCTGCCGCTGTACCTGCGCTTCATCAAAGGCGTGGTCGATTCCAACGACCTGTCGCTGAACGTGTCGCGTGAGATCCTGCAGAAAGACCCGATCATCGACTCGATGAAAACCGCGCTGACCAAGCGTGTGCTCGACATGCTGGAAAAACTGGCGAAGAACGAGCCTGAGCAATACAAGGGCTTCTGGAAAAACTTCGGTCAGGTCATGAAAGAAGGCCCGGCAGAAGACTTCGCCAACAAAGAGAAAATTGCCGGTCTGCTGCGTTTCGCATCGACCCAGGGCGACGACGGCGAGCAGGTTGTCGGTCTGGCTGACTACCTGGCCCGCGCCAAGGAAGGTCAGGACAAGATCTACTACCTCACCGGCGAAACCTACGCGCAGGTCAAGAACAGCCCGCACCTGGAAGTCTTCCGCAAGAAAGGCATCGAAGTGCTGCTGCTGACCGATCGCATCGACGAGTGGCTGATGAGCTACCTCAGCGAATTCGACGGCAAGACGTTTGTCGACGTGGCGCGCGGTGACCTCGATCTGGGCAACCTGGACTCGGAAGAGGACAAGAAAGCCGCAGAAGAAGTCGCCAAGTCCAAAGAAGGCCTGGTCGAGCGTCTGAAAACTGCTCTGGGTGATTCCGTGGCTGAAGTCCGCGTATCCCATCGTCTGACCGATTCGCCGGCCATTCTGGCCATCGGCGAACAGGACCTGGGCCTGCAAATGCGCCAGATCCTCGAAGCCAGCGGGCAGAAAGTCCCGGATTCGAAACCGATCTTCGAATTCAACCCGAGCCACCCGCTGATCGAGAAACTCGATGGCGAGCAGAGCGAAGAGCGTTTTGGCGACCTGTCGCACATCCTCTTCGATCAGGCTGCCCTGGCGGCTGGCGACAGCTTGAAGGATCCGGCCGCTTACGTGCGCCGGCTGAACAAGCTGCTGGTTGAACTGTCGGTTTGATCACGTTGTAGGAAAAACCCGCTTCGGCGGGTTTTTTCGTTCTGGTGTTTACTCAATCAGGAGTCAGAAATGAGCCAAGTCACTGTACGTTCCGTGGTCTATCAGATTGACGGCCAGGCCTATGAAGGTCGCCTGGCGTTCGACGCCGAGCACAAGGCTGCGCGCCCGGGTTTGCTGATGGCGCCGAACTGGATGGGCGTCAGCGCCGGTGCCGAAGACATCGCCAAAGCGGTAGCGGCCAAGGGTTACGTGGTGCTGATCGCGGATGTCTACGGCCAGAGCGTACGTCCGCAGAACGCTGATGAGGCGCTGGCAGCGATGATGCCGCTCAAGGACGACCGCGCGCTGTTGCGCAAACGTCTGCAAGTGGCTTTCGAGCAATTGCAGAGCCAGGGCGAAGCCACGGTGGATACTTCGAAACTGGCGGTGTTCGGTTTCTGTTTCGGTGGTTGCTGTGCGCTGGACCTGGCCCGCACCGGCGCGCCGGTAAAAGCGGCGGTGTCGTTCCACGGCACACTGGATTCGCCGAACCCGGCGGATGCGCAGAACATCAAGGGCTCGGTGCTGGTGCTGCATGGCGCATCCGATCCGTTGGTGCCGAAGGAGCAACTGCCAGCGTTCGAAGAGGAAATGAACGCGGCGAAGGTCGACTGGCAACTGCTCAGCTATGGCGGTGCGGTGCACTCGTTTACCGATCCGCATGCCAACGTACCGGGCAAGATGATGTACGACGAAAAGACCGCCAAGCGCGCGTTCAAGTCGATGCATGATCTGCTGGATGAAGTGTTCAACGGTTAAAAGCGAAAAGCGAAAAGCCCCTCACCCTAGCCCTCTCCCGGAGGGAGAGGGGACTGATTGGGGGGCTCGGGAGTGGCGTCGACCTGAACGTGAATAGGCGAATCCATAATCGCCGAGATTTTTCAGGTCGATGTATAACGCAAGACGCCTCGGTCGGCTCCCTCTCCCTCTGGGAGAGGGCTGGGGTGAGGGTAAGCGGCCTAGCGCGGTAATTCGATCCGCTCGACTTCCCCCGGCACCGTCGGCCAATCCTTGGCCGCCCACTTGCGCCGTGCCTCATCAATCGCCGCCGGATCACTGGCAACAAAATTCCAGTTGATCCGCCTCGGACCGTCCAGCGCCGCGCCGCCGAACACCACCGCGTGCACATCGCTTTCGGCAAACAGGCTCATCTCTTCGCCGGCTGGCAACACCACCAGCGCATGCGGCTCGATCGCCTCGCCGTTCAACTGCGCATCCCCGCTCAACACATACACCGCGCGTTCTTCATGCTCGGCCGGAATCAGCAATGTGGTCGCGGTCTGCATCTTCACTTCCGCATACAACGTAGGAGAAAGCACCGGCACCGGCGATTCCAGGCAAAAGCCTGACCCGGCAATCATGCGAATCTGCACGCCAAGGTTATCGCTGACCGGCAACGTCGCTGCCGGGTGATGGCTGTAATGCCCCGGGCCCTGTTCGTGTGCCTTGGGCGAGGCCAGCCAGACTTGCAGGCCGTGCAGGGTGAAGGTCTCGGCGAGCAGTGGCGCAGGCGTGCGCTCGACGTGGGCGATGGCGCTGCCAGCGGTCATCCAGCTGACATCGCCGGCGCCGACCACTTGATCGGAGCCCAGACTGTCCTTGTGCTGCAATTGCCCTTCGAACAGATAGGTAAGCGTCGACAGACCAATGTGCGGATGCTGTCGGATGTCCATACCTTTGCCCGTCGGATAAATCGTTTCGAGCATGTGGTCGAAAAACACGAAAGGTCCGACATTGCGGCATTTGGCTGACGGCAGCGGGCGCAGAATCGGCTGGCCTTCGACGTCTTCGGCGCGCGGGCGGATGATCAGGAGTGGCGTGTCCATGGTGCATTCCAGGCTGAGCGGGTGATGCCAGAAGCATAACCCGCCGCTGGCATCGGGAGGATTATTGGCTGTCGAAGCCTTGTGGTGCGTGGGTTTCGATGCTGACTTCGCTGGTGGTCATCAATTTGTGAATCGGGCAGCGATCGGCCACACGCAGCAGTTCCTCGCGCTGGGCGTCAGTCAGCACGCCTTTGAGCGTCAGGGTGACATGCAGGGCGTATTTGCCTTTCTGTTCCTGGCTGTTGTCGCGCTTCACTTCGACTCCCACGCCGGTCAGCGGGATGTCTTTTTTCTTCGCATACATTTTCACGGTCAGCGCTTTGCAGGCGCCCAGCGCAGCGTCGAAGTAATCGTGTGGCTCTGGCGCGGTGCCTTCACCCCCGGCGGTTTTCGGTACATCGGCAAACAATTCGTGGTCGTCGATCTGGACGGTGTGACGAAAACCTTCGGCGGAGACGGTATTGACGGTAACAGTCATGGAAACCTCACAGGCGGCAGGAAAAATCGTTCGATCAAAGCAGACCTTGCAGTTATAGAGCATTCCCGGCAGTGGGCGTTCCGCTTTTCGGCAGGGATGAACCCTTGTCGTTCGGGCGCGGTCTAGGCTATGCCCATCTGCCGGAGATTACTTGTGTCCTTGTCTCGTCTGAGTCTTGCCTGTCTGCTGCTGTTCGCTGGCAGCGCCAGTGCCCGCGAATACACTTACAGCGATGCGCACCTGCATTACGTGGATTTTTTCCAGGAAAGCGCCGGCATGCAGAAATTGCTCACGGCCATGAAAGAAAATTCCATCGAGCACGTGATGATTTCCGGGATTCCCGTGGCGAAGAAATGGCATGAAGACGAACCCAAGCGCCCGCGTTATTACGCCGGTGATGACGCCGATGCCTATTGGTACAGCGCCACCGATGTGATCATTGCCGACGCGGTGGAAAAGCTTGCGCCGGAGCAGCGCCAGTACTTTCATCCGTTCCTGTCCGGCTTCAATCCCAATGACAAGAATTCCGCCGCGCACATTCAGCGCATGCTCGACCTGTACCCGGGACTTTGGCAGGGCATTGGCGAGGTGTTCACCCGGCACGATGACCTGACCGCGCTGACCTCCGGCGACACACCCCGGGCCAACAACGAGGCGATGACCAAGATCTATCACCTCGCCGCGGAAAATGATCTGCCGGTGATGCTGCATTCCAACATCACTTCCAAGCGTGAGAGAAATCCGCTGTACCTGAAGGAGGTCGAAGAGCCGCTGCGCAATCATCCGCACACGCGATTCATCTGGGCGCACGCCGGCACCAGCGCCGAGATTCATCGGCATCAGACCCAGTTGCCGTTTCTCCTGCCAACCCTGACGCGCATGCTTGAGGCTTATCCGAATCTGTTTATCGACCTGTCGTGGAGCATGCTCACGCCGTACTTGCTGGACGAGCAGGGCAAGCCCCGCGCCGAATGGCTGGCGCTGGTGGAAAAGTATCCCGAGCGCTTCATGCTCGGCTCAGACGTAGTAGGACGGTTCAACAAGCTCGGTGAGGAAATGCACAGCTACAAGCCGTTTCTCGATGCGCTGCCGGAGGCGGTGGCGCGCAAAGTCGCGCGGGATAACTTCCTGGCGATATTGCCGCGCAACACTGTAAACCCGCCGGTCCGCGCTGAAACGTCAAAGCCATGAGTTCGGACTAGCCACTCGTCTGCCTATCGCTTTTTCGTCTTACGCAATTTCAGGGCAATGCCGATACCTTCTAAAGCAACCCGCTGCAGGCTGATGCAGCGCTTTTGGAAGGAGCCAGAGTGATGAATATCCGTAGTCTCAATATTGCCCCGCGTGCCGGTCTCGGTTTTGGCCTGCTGGCCCTGATGGTGTTTGCCCTTGGCGCGTTCGCCTTGCTGCAAATGTCGAACATGCGAGCGCAGTCCGATGAAGTCGACAACAACTGGCTGCCAAGCGTGATGGCGGTGGGGGAGATGAGTCAGGACATGCTGCGTCTGCGTGCACTGACCATGCGCCTGTTGCTCAACCGTGACCCCAAGGCACTGGAGCAGAATGTCGCCAAGCTCGACGAACTGCGCAGTGGCTTGAGCGAAGCGCAGCAGCGTTATGACGCGTTGATCGTTTTGCCGGAAGAGCGCGTATTGTTCGAACGCTTCAAGGGCACCGAGCACAAATACCTTGAGCTTCAAGCACAAGTCCTACAGCTGTCAGCGCAGAATCGGGTGGCAGACGCTTCGGCGATTCTTAATGATCAGATGAGCCCGCTGGCCGATGAAATCGCCGCTACCCTGCGTCAGCTGGTCGAGTTGAACAAGCAAAATGCCGGTCTCGCCACTGAGGCAGCGCGCTTGGTCTTCAAGCAATCGCGGCTGTGGGTCGCAGTAATGATCGCCATGGCTGCGCTGATTACCGTCGGCCTAGCGTTGCTGCTGACGCGCAGCATTGTCGTGCCGTTGTCGCAATCGCTCAGCGTCGCCGAAGTCGTGGCCGGCGGTGATTTGACCGGTGACATTCACATCACTGGCAAAGACGAGCCGGCGCGCCTGCTGCAAGCGCTGAAAAGCATGCAGCACAATCTGCGCGACACGATCCGGCGCATTTCCGAGTCGTCGACCCAGTTGGCCTCGGCCGCCGAAGAACTCAGCAGCGTCACCGAAGATGCCACTCGCGGCTTGCATCAGCAAAGTCAGGAAATCGAACAGGCCGCCACTGCGGTCAACCAGATGACAGCAGCGGTGGAAGAGGTGGCGAACAACGCCGTGGCCACGTCTGAAGCTTCCCGCGAATCCGACCGCATCGCCCGGCAAGGGCGCGAGCAAGTGCAGCAGACGGTGACGTCGATCGAGTTTCTCGCTGGCGATGTCACCAACAATGCCGCGCAGGTCGAGGCGCTGGCGCAAAAGGTTCATGGCATCAGTAAAGTGCTGGACGTGATTCGCTCGATCGCTGAACAAACCAATCTGCTCGCCCTCAACGCCGCGATCGAAGCCGCGCGCGCCGGCGATGCCGGGCGTGGCTTTGCAGTAGTGGCAGATGAAGTGCGGGCGTTGGCGCATCGCACTCAACAGTCGACCCAGGAAATCGAGCAGATGATCGGCGGGATTCAGCAGGGCACCGATTCGGCGGTCAGTTCGATGCAGCAGAGCAACTCAAGGGCGCGCTCGACACTCGAGCTGGCGAAGAGCGCAGGCTCGGCCCTGGAGGAAATTGCCTCGGCGTTTACCTTGATCAACGAGCGCAATCTGGTCATCGCCAGCGCCTCGGAACAGCAGGCAGCGGTGGCGCGCGAGGTGGATCGCAACCTGATGAATATTCGTGATCTGGCAATGCAGACATCGGCAGGGGCCAATCAGACCAGTGCGGCGAGTCAGGAGTTGTCGAAGTTGGCGGTGGATCTGAACGGGATGGTGGCGCGGTTTTCGGTGTGAGTTTGACCTTCAAAAGCCCCTCACCCTAACCCTCTCCCGGAGGGAGAGGGGACTAATCGTGCGATGCTTTGGAATCCATATTCGACCCGGTTTCTCAGGTCGATGGTTAGCGGCAGACACCTCGCTCGGCTCCCTCTCCCTTGGGAGAGGGCTGGGGTGAGGGGTAGGGCCGCCGCGCAGTATCATCGAACAGATAAACAAAAGCCCCGCATTCGCGGGGCTCTTTGTTGTTGCGGTCGATCAGCTGCCTTTGACAGTCTTACCGTTGACCGTACCGTCCTGGAGCATGATGTTGTACTCCTTGCCGTCAGTCTCGACCTGTTGCAGGCGCACCAGCAGGTAATCCCAGTCCTTGGCGAACCACAGCACGGTGATGCGCTTGCTTTGTGTCGGATCGCGCACGCGCTCGACCTTGATCGCGTCGATCTGGCCGGCCTTGGTGTCGACCTTCTCCGAACCCAGCACGCGGAAGTCGTAGGTGTCGACTTCGCCATCATCGACGACCTGATAGCTCATGCTTTTCTTGCCGGCGGCAACGTCGTGCTGCAGCGCCAGTTGGTAGGTCGACTTGTCGACCATGCCGCGGTTCAGCGGGATTTTCACCGCGTCGCCACGGTCGGTGCCGGTCACCAGTTTATTGGCCCAGTCGAAGTCCAGATCAGCTTTTTTCGCTTTGCCCAGACCACCACGTTCAAAGTGGTAGGACTGCGGCAGCAGCGTGTCCTTGTCCAGCTTCAGGGTGCTTTCTTCAGTCAGGCTGGCGATCATCATCGATGCCTTGAAGCTGAGCTTCCAGACGCCGTCGGCTTCCTTGGTCAAGCTGCGTTCGGCGGTGCCGCTCATGGGCAGCTGCTTCCAGTCGGCGGTGTAGCTGGCGGAGAACGGTTGAAGGTCCGCTGCCTGCGCGAAGGGCAGGGCGAGCAGAGCGCAAGCGAAGAGCAGGGCGCGACGCATAATATCTCCTAGTGTCGAATCAAGTGGCCGCTGGCGGCGAGTAACTGGCCGTCGAGTAAAGCACCCTGGTCACCGAGTGTCAGCCTGCCTTCGGCAAACCAACGTACTGCCATCGGGTAGATCAGGTGTTCCTGAACGTGGACTCGTTGCGCCAGACTATGCGGCGTGTCGTGCAACTCTACCGGTAATACTGCTTGTACGACCAGTGGTCCGCCATCGAGTTCCTCGGTGACGAAGTGCACGGAGCAGCCATGTTCCGTGTCGCCGGCCTCCAGCGCGCGCTGATGAGTGTGTAACCCTTTGTATTTGGGCAGCAGCGACGGGTGGATGTTGAGCAGGCGACCCTGGTAGTGGCGCACGAAATCAGCGCTGAGAATGCGCATGAAGCCGGCCAGTACCACGAGTTTGGGGTTGAATTGGTCGATCAGTTCGATCAGTGCGGCATCGAAGGCCTCGCGGCCCTCGAATGCCTTGTGATCCAGCGAGCGGGTGGCGATACCCGCGTCGCGGGCGCGTTGCAGGCCGTAGGCGTCGGCGCGGTTGGAAATTACCGCAGCGATGCGGACCGGGCTGTCGCCGGTCCGCGTGCTGTCGATCAGAGCCTGCAAGTTACTGCCGGTGCCGGACAACAGCACCACGACATCACAGGACTTTGGCATCAGTGAGCCTTGAGGTTCTTCAGCTCGACCTGCGCAGCGCCCTCGGCGGCCACGGCGATCTGACCGATGACCCAAGGCTGCTCGCCAGCGTCACGCAGGGTGTTCAGGGCAACTTCAACGTGCTCCTGAGCTACACAGATGACCATGCCGACGCCGCAGTTCAATACGCGGTGCATTTCGGTTTCATCAACGTTGCCTTTCTCTTGCAGCCAGTCGAACACGGCCGGGCGAGTCCAGCTGGCCACGTCAACCACCGCTTGTGCGCCTTTTGGCAGTACGCGCGGGATGTTGTCGAGCAGGCCGCCACCGGTGATGTGGGCCATGGCCTTGACCGCGCCAGTGTCCTTGATCAGCTTGAGCAGTGGCTTGACGTAGATGCGGGTCGGGGCCATCAGCAGGTCGGTCAGCGGTTTGCCGTCGAGCTGGGTGTTCTCGATGTCGGCACCGGAAACTTCGATGATCTTGCGGATCAGCGAGTAGCCATTGGAGTGCGGGCCGGACGATGGCAGGGCGATCAGCGCGTCACCGGTGGCGACTTTCGAGCCGTCGATGATTTCCGCCTTTTCCACGACGCCGACGCAGAAGCCGGCCAGGTCGTAGTCTTCGCCTTCATACATGCCTGGCATTTCAGCGGTTTCGCCGCCGACCAGCGAGCAACCCGACAGTTCGCAGCCAGCGCCGATGCCAGTGACAACCTGGGCAGCGGTGTCGACATTCAGTTTGCCGGTGGCGTAGTAGTCGAGGAAGAACAGCGGCTCGGCGCCGCACACCACCAGATCGTTGACGCACATGGCGACCAGGTCGATGCCGATGCTGTCGTGCTTGTTCAGGTTCAGCGCCAGACGCAGCTTGGTGCCGACGCCGTCGGTGCCGGAGACCAGCACTGGCTGCTTGTAGCCGGCCGGGATTTCGCAGAGGGCGCCGAAACCGCCCAGGCCGCCCATGACTTCCGGGCGCGCAGTGCGCTTGGCGACGCTCTTGATGCGTTCGACCAATGCTTCACCGGCGTCGATGTCTACACCGGCGTCCTTGTAGCTCAGGGAGGGTTGCTTGCTCATGATCCAGGCCTTTAGGGGAGGGGATTCAGGGGGTAACGACCGAGTTCAGCGGGAACATCGAACTCGATGGGCGATCGCCTCACGCGAGTTTCGAGGGGCCCGGCTGTTGCCGGTCTGCGAAGGCGCGCGATTTTATCAGGCTTGAGGGGCAGCGGCCATCCTCGCACCGACGGGCAGGGCCATATCGGCGGAAATTTTTTGCAATCGCAGGGTATGACTGCCTGTATAAGGTGTGGCGATTAACCGTCTATCGTTAGGACTGTGCAAAAACTTACCGCCACCGTGTGAATGTTTTGCCAGGGGTGGGGGTCACAGCCTTGCTCAAACGGTTCACGCGGCGTGTTCCAGCCGCTCCTGTCGACGGGAATTTTCCATGCGTTTTTGTAAATTATTGTTTGTAGGCTGCCTGACGCTGGTCAGCCTGGCGAGCCATGCCGAAAACCTCAAGGGGCTGTATCAGGTGCGTCAGCCAGTCAACGGCCAGGCGCCGCAAGAGCGCGATCGCGCCACGCAGGCGGCGCTCGATACCTTGGTGCTGCGCCTGACCGGCGACCCGAAAGCCGCGCAGAACCCGGGGCTGGCGCCGATCCGCAAGGACCCGCAGCAGATCATCAGCCAGTTCGGCTTCGACGCCGGGCCACCGGAAGTGCTGAAAGTCGACTTCGATCCGGCAACCACCGAGCAGGCCTTGCGCCGGGCCGGGTTGCCGGTGTGGGGCGCGAGTCGGCCGTCGATCCTCGGCTGGTGGCTGAACGATTCAACTGAAGGTGCGAGCCTGGTCGGTGACGGTCAAACCGCAGCCGCAACGTTGCGCACGGCCGCACAACATCGCGGTTTGCCACTGCGTTTGCCACTGGCTGATCTCAGCGAGCAACTGGTCGCCACCGCACCTGCGCTGGAAAGCGCTGATCCGGCGCCCCTGCGCAGTGCTTCGGAACGCTACAGCGCCGACGCCTTGCTGGCGGTGCACGCGCGCGAAGAGGGCGGGCAGTGGCAGGCGAAGTGGCGTTTGTGGCTCGGTGATCAGAAAGAGGCCGGCAGCGTACAGGGCGCCGATCAGGCCGCCGTTGCCGATGCGGTGATGCTTGCGGTGGCCGAGCGTCTGGCGCCGCGATTTGTCGCCAAACCCGGCGCGTCGGGTCAGCAGACGCTGGAAGTGCAGGGCATGAATCTCGAACATTACGCGGCGCTGCTGCGGTTACTCGAACCGTTCGGCGTGCGTCTGCAAAGCGTGCAGGGTGATCGCATCGTCTACCGGGTCAATGGCAGCGTCGATCAATTACGCGCGCAATTGTCGCTGGCGAAGTTGCAGGAGCTGCCGGCCGAAGCGCCGGCCCCGGTGGCGCCTGCCCAGCCTGCGGCTGACGGTGCGCCTGCGGTCGCAGCGCCGACCCCGGCAGCGGCGGCACCGTCGTTGCGGTTTCGCTGGTAAGTCTTTCCTTATATAGAAGCATCAGGAGTGGTAAATGGCCGATACGCGGCGTTGGTTCTGGCTCGGTGGGGTAGTCCTGCTTTGCGCGTTTGTATGGTTGCTGCACCCGATCCTCACGCCGTTTCTGGTCGCGTTGTTGCTAGCTTATCTGTTCGATCCGCTGGTGGATCGTCTGGAGCGGCTCGGGCTGTCGCGAACCTGGGGCGTGATCGCCGTGTTTGCCTTGTTCACGCTGATCGTCACCGCGTTGCTGCTGGTGCTGGTGCCGATGCTCGCCAAGCAGTTGCTGCGTCTGTACGAACTGGCGCCGCAGATGCTCGACTGGTTGCAGCACACCGCTGTGCCGTGGGCGCAAGCGAAACTGGGGCTGTCGGACGGCTTCTGGAAGTTCGATAAAGTCAAAGCTGCGATCAGCGAGCACATGGGCCAGACCACCGACATCGTCGGCGTGGTGCTGAGTCAGGCGACGGCCTCGAGCCTGGCACTGATCGGCTGGCTGGCAAACCTGGTGCTGATTCCGGTGGTGAGCTTCTATCTGCTGCGCGACTGGGACGTGATGATGGGCAAGATCCGCAGCCTGCTGCCACGTGATCGCGAAGAGCGCGTGGTTGCGCTGGCGGGCGAGTGCCACGAAGTGCTCGGCGCGTTCGTGCGCGGGCAGTTGCTGGTGATGGTTGCGTTGGGGGTGATTTATGCCGCCGGCCTGATGATCGTCGGTCTGGAACTGGGGCTGTTGATCGGCCTGATTGCCGGTCTCGCGGCGATCGTGCCGTACATGGGTTTTGTCATCGGCATCGGCGCGGCATTGATCGCCGGGTTGTTCCAGTTCGGTGGCGATCTGTACCCGATGGTCGGGATTGTCGCGGTGTTCATGGTCGGTCAGGCACTGGAAGGCATGGTGTTGACGCCGCTCCTGGTCGGAGACCGCATCGGCCTGCACCCGGTGGCGGTGATCTTCGCGATCCTCGCTGGCGGCGAGCTGTTCGGTTTCACCGGCGTGCTGCTGGCGTTGCCGGTGGCGGCGGTGATCATGGTGCTGGTGCGTCATGTCCACGACTTGTATAAGGATTCCGGGATCTACAGCGGCGTTGACGAACCTGAGCTGTGATGGCGCGGGCGGCCCGGCGCTTGGCCGGGCTGGCCCGTTTCGTGCGAGCGAGGGCGCCAGAGAATCTGTCATCAAACCGCTGCGTCAACGCAAACCTTTGATTTTGCTTGGGGTCTGTCGCATTGTGCGCTCAGCCTCACGGGTATAAACTTCGCCAACTTTACACAGAGGCCACTAACGGTTCCTTTGAGAACTGTTCAGTCAGCATGAAACCGATTCAGCTGCCCCTAGGTGTGCGTCTGCGTGACGACGCCACCTTCATCAACTACTACCCAGGCGCCAATGCCGCTGCACTCGGCTATGTCGAGCGTCTCTGCGAAGCCGACGCCGGGTGGACGGAGAGCCTGATCTACCTGTGGGGCAAACACGGCGTCGGGCGCACGCATCTGTTGCAGGCCGCGTGCCTGCGCTTCGAGCAGATGGGCGAACCGGCGGTGTATCTGCCGCTGGCCGAGTTGATGGACCGCGGCGTGGAAATCCTCGACAACCTTGAACAGTACGAACTGGTCTGCCTGGATGACTTGCAGGTGATTGCCGGCAAGGCGGACTGGGAAGAGGCGATGTTTCATCTGTTCAATCGTCTGCGTGACAGCGGCCGGCGCCTGTTGATTGCCGCGTCCACTTCGCCGCGCGAATTGCCAGTGAAGCTCGCCGACCTGAAATCCCGCCTGACCCTGGCGCTGATCTTCCAGATGCGCCCACTTTCTGATGAAGACAAATTGCGTGCGCTGCAATTGCGCGCATCCCGTCGCGGTCTGCACCTGACCGATGAAGTCGGGCACTTCATTCTCACTCGCGGCACGCGGAGCATGAGCGCGCTGTTCGATCTGCTCGAACAGCTTGATCAGGCGTCCCTACAAGCGCAACGCAAGCTGACCATTCCCTTCCTCAAGGAAACTCTGGGCTGGTAGTAGTGGGCTTTTGCCAGCTTTCAGGCGCCAGAAAACCCGCTTATTTGCGGCGATCCACCGGCCAGGCGAGTTACGCGCTTAGATGTAAACGCGAAACCGGGAAGTCACATAAAGTTCGATTGAATTTGCAAATCAGGACGATAGCGGGCATAGTCTCGGCTTCTTTACAACTATCAGCCACGGTCGTGCCCATGCTAAAGCGCTTCGCACCCCTCGTGCCTCTCGCACTCGTTACCCTGTTATTCGGTTGTGCTGCTCATTCTCCGGTTCAAGAGCCGCCGCAACAGGTCAAGAATTCTGCTACTGCCCAGTCTTCCGTTATTTACCAGGAAGAGCTGGACACCGAAAAAGAACTCAACCAGTTCAACGGCAGCAAGCCTTATCAGCTTCCTGTACTGGCTGACAGCATCCTCGAACGCGGCATGTCCCTGATCGGTACCCGTTACCGTTTCGGCGGTACCTCTGAAGCCGGCTTCGATTGCAGCGGTTTCATCGGTTACCTGTTCCGCGAAGAGGCGGGCATGAACCTGCCGCGCTCCACTCGCGAAATGATCAACGTTGATGCGCCACTGGTTTCGCGCAGCAACCTTGAACCGGGTGATCTGCTGTTCTTCGCCACCAATGGTCGTCGCGGTCGTGTCAGTCACGCCGGCATCTACCTGGGTGACAACCAGTTCATTCACTCCAGCAGTCGTCGCAGCGGCGGTGTTCGCATCGACAGCCTGGGTGACAGCTACTGGAGCAAGACTTTCATCGAAGCCAAGCGTGCACTCGCTATGGCGCCGACCGTGGTCACCGCTCGCAAGTAACCTGCATGTCGCTGCGTTCGCGGCGACAAAACGGCACGGCAACGGAGTAGACCTAAACTTTACAAGGTGAAGTTAAAGTCTTACTTGAAGTTTGCCGCGTAGCCGCTAGAATCCTGAATCTATATTGATGGCAAACCGCCTGCGTGATGACGCAGGCGGTTTTGTTTCTGTCCATTCGGCAGAGAAAGCCGCAGCCAGATCAGGATGTTCTGCTTATGACGATGTCGGCCCGCCTCACCTTGATCCTTTGCGCCGCGCTGCTCAGCGCCTGCGCCAGCCGGACACCGCCGCCAGCCCCCGTGGTTCGCGCGCCGATCGTGTTCGCTCCCTCCCAGGCTTTTTCCCCCGTTGCTGAAGACGTGCTGTTCCGTGCCCTCGGCCTGGTCGGTACGCCGTATCGCTGGGGCGGCAACACGCCAGATTCCGGTTTCGATTGCAGTGGTCTGATCGGTTTCGTCTACCGCGACGCGGCGGGAATTTCGCTGCCACGCTCGACCCGCGAAATGATCGTCATGCAGGCGCCGAATGTCGGCAAGGAAGGCTTGCAGACCGGCGACCTGATCTTCTTCGCCACCAATGGCGGCTCGCAGGTCAGTCACGCGGGGATTTACGTCGGTGAGGGGCGCTTCGTGCATGCGCCGGCCACTGGCGGCACGGTCAAGCTCGATAGCCTGTCGAAGGCCTATTGGCAGAAGGCGTATCTGAGCGCCAAGCGAGTGTTGCAGCCGGGGCAGCTGGCGCATAACCCGTAGTAAAAATCGCAGACATTCTAATGTGGGAGCGAGCCTGCTCGCGAAAGCGGTGTATCAGCCAATTCAATGGAGGCTGACACTACGCATTCGCGAGC